>CAYQPU010000001.1:0-81265 GCA_964419615.1 uncultured Methanosarcinales archaeon
TTCCAGATTGAGAAATGTTAATGAACAGATCAATCAGTTTTATGAATTTATTGATGGTTACTTTTCCAAAATTGAAGAAAGATTAGGTAATGCTTCTGACCAAGGCGTAATAAGTAATGAAGTTGTTCATGAATTTTTGAGTTATGTAAATATTATGAGAGAAGAGGAGTTAAGTATAAGGAATAGAGAAAGATCTAAGCTGCAAACACCAAGTGATTATTTCATGCAATCAGATGTTCAAGCTCATTCACTCTCAGATAAAGTAGATAGCCATACAGGTTACTTAGATTTTGCACAATGATTATTAGATACATTGAGATTAGTAAATTGTTTTTATCTGCCTGGTTTTGAATTGATTGGATTTTATTTATTAAATTTCTAGTTTTCCTATATTCCTTTAACATTTTGTCTAGTTTAAAGTCGTAGAATTGGTTCATTAAACTGTGGCTTAATTCCTCTATTGTTTTTATTATTGGTTTCAATTCTGAATTAATTTTTATTTTTTTTATATCTAGTTTTGATACCCGATTTACTAAGTATTTGACATTATCACTTATTTTTTCAAGTTCACTTACAAAACTGTATAAAAATGGAGTTCTATTGTCCTGCATAGACCTTCCCTTTATTAAGATTCTCCGACAGTAATTTGTAAATCTATTATTGGTTTTTTCCATTTCAAGGATGAGATTGGCAGCACCAGTGTCTTTGTTAAAAAGCATTTCACCAAGTAAAGGAATCATTTGCTTATTTATTAGAAAAGTTCTCCTGAGCATACTGTCAAATTCTTCTTTTGTTCCTTTTGAAACTGATTTTAATTCAATAAAGTCTTTTTTATAGTTTACAATTTCAAGGCCTACAAATTGCTCAGTCACAATTTTTCGCAGAAATTCAGGATTATCATATTTTATTCTAATTTCATCATACCCATTTTGATATAGTACAAACAAGAATCTTTGAAGAAATATATCAAAACCAGTTGCATTTACATCAATCTTTAGTGTTTGACTTTCAGGTGTACTTGTTGGAGATAGTAATAGTCCCAGATCGGTTTCTAGAATTTCTAGTTCTTCGCCTTTTTGGATGTTTAATTTTTTTACCCATTTAGCTGGTAAGCTAACCATCATTGTGTTCCCTGAGATATTGATTACTTTTCGTTTCATGTTATTTGAGAGTAAATTGATATATTTAAATTTTTCTGATTTATTTAAACATTTAAATGTATTTATAATGTTTAACCAAAATGTTTAAGTTTTCTCATTACTAACTAATAGTTAATTGGAGGATAAAAAATATGGCAATTGAAGATGTATTGAAAGCGCATTTGTACCTTGTTGAACACAGTTACAAATCCATCATCAAACAGGAAACCGGAGATATGATTAGTTTTGTTAGAGCTACTGGTGACGATTCATGGGAATCAGAATACTCAGCCCAAAATGGTTGGAGTTATGAGAAAAATAGCCCATGTTGTCAGTCTAGAAACAGAGATGCAAATTTCTGTAGTGATTGTGGAGCTGGTGTTAATGGTAGAGATGTGTATTACCATAGAGATAGATTCAATTTGAGTGGAGGAGATAGCACCGATGAGTCCAAGAGCTTAGCTGAGGATTTATTTTCTGTTGTTGAATTACCTGAACAAATTGAGATTGAAAATGATAAAACAAAAGGAGTTGAGTACTAAATGAATGTTGATATTGTTGAAAAAGTTCTAGAAGCACAGATCTACTTGATGGAACATAAATATGACACAATTCTTGCTTTAGAAACCCAAGGGATGGTAAGCTTTGCTTCAGAAAGTGGAGATGGAGAATGGGAAGCGTATGCTGATCTACATAAATGGATGTATAAAGAGAATAATGATTGTTGTTTGCCACAAAAAGAGATAGCAAATTTCTGTGACCAGTGTGGAGCTGGTGTTAATGGTAGAGATGTTTATGTTATAGAAAATTTTGTTCCTGAGCAACCTTCTGCCATAGATGGCATTGAGATGGTACTTACTAGTTTAGTTGATGGTGTTAGAGACTATTTTGCAAAAGGAGGTCAAGAAATATGAACACAAAAATGGGAAATTTAACTGATATTGCAGAAAAATTAACAAGAGAAGTTTGTTTGACAACAGTTGTTGAAAGTCCTTTTGTCAGTTATACTTATGATCAAGAAAACCTTCCAGAAGAAACAAGAAAGGAGATGGTGGCCTATGTTTTTGCTACCCCTATTGGAATGGAATTAGATGGAAACAAAGAGCTAGCAGATTTATTAACAAAGCAGGCACCACTTGATGTTGAAGGTGAAGTAGAATTAATAGAAAACGTGTATTTTCTTGCTGGAGCTTGTGTTACATATCATGCTTTAAAAAAGACATTTTGGGACGAACTCCCTATCGTGACTCAAGAGTACATTGAAGCTTATTTTGAAGATGTTTGTGGTAAAGCAACTCAAGGAAAACCGTTGAGTAAACAAGAAGGGGAATGGGAAAGATATACAGTGGCTAATGATCCTTTAGGACAACAGCTATTGATTAATGCACATTGGCTTCCAATTAATGAACAAAGGTTCCTAATGCCAGCTTATTACATAATTAAAGATCATAGTGATCCAAGGAAGAGAGCAGCTTATGATGGGAATATGCTTGTTATCAGATTGATTCAAACTGCAATGGGGGAGGTGACTGATAATGAGTGATTTTAGACCCACAGTAAAGGTGCGAAGATTAAATGCCTACCTTGAAGATCATTTTGTTGAATTATTTTCTAGGATGGAAAGTCCCGGAAATGCAAAAGTTAAACAGTTTATTAAAACAGGAGAATACGTTGTTACAGGTTATGATGAACCTGATGAACAGTATTGTCAGTTTTTGACTGCCATGGTTTCATATGCAGATACTCCAGTTACTTTTAGACACCTTGAGTATATCAATAATACAAAGAGGTTAATGCATGACAACGGGTGTTCTGATCTTGTTAAAAAGATTGAACAAGAGGCATCTCTTGCTAGCATCAGATCCCCTAGAACAAGCCCTATTTCAAAACCTGATCCTCATTTGTTCAATAGAGTTTTTCAGGGAGCAGCATGCGCGGTTTATCGACTATACTTACAAGCAGCTGTTGAGGCTGGTGAATGTTTTCCAAAGATTTCTCTTGAGAATGAATCTGTGGAACAATTATTTTCTCGAGAAAGGGAGGGACTTGTTGATTATCCTGATGTGATCTACCCACTTATTGTTGCTCTTACTAGCATGCAAGGTATGATTATGGGTGGATGTAGTAAATCATTGAAGGTGTGTTCAGACGCAGCTAGTTTGGTTTATTCAGCTATTAACGCTAGTTATGGAGGTAAAGAAAATGGATTTAGTGAATGATTATGGAGAATTAGTTAGGAGTTGTGTGCAGTATCCAATTGACAAAGTTAGGTCTACCTTAGACCCAGATGGTTTTGTTTTAGGGGATCTTGATTTTTCATTGCCTGATATTGTTGAGGCTGCACATGATAGAATTAAAAAAATTGGTGAGATGTCTCGAGAAGAACTCTATGAGAATAGTGGCTGTGGTACTGATTATTTTCGAAAGTGGAGAATATGGATTTATCAAAATGGAGTTGATGAGATTATCAATTAGTAGAGGAGAAAATGGAAGAGAATAATGATTTAGCAAGTAGGATACTTAGAAAAATTGAACCACATTATAACAAAGCACTTGATGTTGCAGAAAAAGCAAGTGATGTTATTACTTATCCTTTGGATAAATGGTTTGACACAATGACAGGAACAGATAGTAGATTCGTCCCAGAAGTAGAGGAAACTTACGGAGAGCTTAGACGTTATTGGGGTATGAGTAAAGATAAGGATATCGATGAACTTCATGGAAAAGTTAGAGAACAATTAGTCCAAAAGGGTTATACACATCAACGTGTTGATAGTGATCTAGAATTATGGATGAATCATTTTGATCAGGATTCTCCAGAGTATTTTATGATTGATCCTTCTGGCAAGAGAGCCTATTATGCAAGTCTGTCTGGTAAGTTTAATCACCCTGATGAAATTGTTGAAATGATGCAGGATTGCCTTGAAAGAAGTGATTCAGAATTTAATGGAGATGGCATATTAGTATTAGGTTCATTATTTGCTTCAGCGGCTTTGACTTCCACAGGTTTTGTTTTACCATTTTTGATTGGTTGGGGAGCAACTGTTACAACTCAATTATGTGATGGTTATACAAAACTTCAGGAAAAGATGTTCACTGGTTTGTCGAATCTAAATGGTAAGGGATTGTATACAAAAAGACATAATGAGATTTACAACACATTTGCACAAAGCAGTGATGCACTTTATCATTTGCTGCAGGTGCCTGATAAAGAGGTGATCTCAAATGCTGACTAGAATTATTGATAATTTTTTCCATGGTGATGCACGAAATGAAGCCTGGGATAGAGCTTTGGATCATATGAATGTTGAGTATGAAAAAAGGACCACAGCTTCTAAACCTGAATTCAGAAAAGAAGTTGTTAAAAAACTTGATGAAAAAGGTTTTGAAAAAGTTGAATCAAAAGGTTTTTATGAGTTTTGGAAAAATGACAATGAAGATTATTTTGTTATTAGAGATAGTGGCAAAAAAGGGAAATCAATATCATCTTATTATTTGGGTTTAGCATATGATGGAGAGATTGATGGTGCACAAATTATGGAGGATTGTATTTGCAGAGAGTATGTAGAGTTTTTGGCAGATGGATTTGGTATGATGGGTACTGCCTATATAGGTGCCACAATTGACAGTTATCTACCAGGTAATTCTGTTTTTTGGACTGGAATGGGAACCGCATTTGCTGCACAGTTTTTTGATTTATACACCTGGGCTGCAGAAGTTGGTTTTAATCTTTTATCTGAATGGACTGGTGAAGGGTATTACACAGAGGAGCATAATGAGTTTTACAAAAACAATTTTTGTTCCGAGTCAGATGCAATTCATGAATTAACTCATATGAAAGAAGGAGGAACAAAAACAAAACATGAGAAAATTATTTGACAAGATGAAAAGAGCCAGACAAGGTGATACAATGCTTGAATGGATGAGTGATAAACATAATGGTTTATTCTGCCCATTTGTTTTGTATGATGCTTATCCGGATCTTGAACAGAGAACACAAAATTATCTTTTGTCTTGGATACAAGATGGAATGCAAAAAGTTAGAAGAGATGGAAATAGTGATTTGGCAGATTTTGTTGAGCAGCAATCAATGATTGGAATTGATAATGTTGATCGCGATTATGGTCAGGTTTATTTCAAAGCAGGTTTTCTTGCTGCATACCAAAATGTAAAACAAAGAATTGTGAAGCATCAAAAAAATATTCCTTTTGGTCCGCCAGACAGAAGTAAACCTCAGAGACATAAGGTGTTTTCAAAAGGTATACCTAGACCATCTGCAGATGAGATTGAGAAAAGGGTTGACAAGGCTCACCGAGGAAGATTTCCATTTATGTATACTGCCAAAGGTGATGAAGCGTATTCCTATTTTTACAGAAACCAGCCACTAGATTTTGTTGCAAACCATATTGTTGATAATGGTTGGGATCCAGAGCAGGCTCGAGCTTTGGATGGTATGATGCTTGCTTATAGGACGCTGGGAGTTGTTGAATATGCACGAGGAAGATGATAAATAAACATAAAAGGTGAAAGAAAATGAAATTTAAAGAATTTGTAGAAAAAACAAAAGAGAATTATGACATAGTTGAGGAACCAAAAGTATTGATGGTCATTGATGGTGGTGTAGAGAAGAGAGAAGGTACGGATCCATTGACACAGGTGCAAGAATCCATAAATGATATGCCTAAAGATTTAGCATCATTTGTAGTTGAGCAAGGAGATTATAGGAATCAGATTAATGGTGTGTCAAGTATGCCTGGAATTCTTGTTTCATGGAAAGCGTGGTTTGCAGGTGCTAGTATTGCATGGAATGTTTTAAAACAGACCTATGGAGCAGATATTGAAGTCAATCAAGAACATGTTGACCAATATTTATTTTCACAACTGCAAACTCCATTAAAACAACTTGATTCAGACCAAGGTATTAGCGCGAGTGAGATGAGTGCAAATATGTATTTTGCAGATAGAGATAAAGAAGGATTGGAAGCATTAACTGATGAAAAAGGAGTTTTTGGTCCATTTGATTTTGATCCAGTTGGTATAAAATCTGAGGATAGTAGAGTTATTATTGGTGGTTATGCAGCTAGTAGCAGAGAAGATGGATTGGTCTTTAGAGTTTTTAAAGATACCAATAATGCTGAGTTGATTAATGGATACCTGGCTGTGATGAGAATTGCATATAATGCAATTGAAAGTGACATAATCAAAAATGAAGAATCAGCAGGACCAGTATTAGACTAGAAAGTTAATTGTTAATCACAGTTAGCCCCTTTGGGCCTGCTCGTTCGCCAGTTTGTTATCTGTGTTTGATATATTAATCTTGATTATATCCATGTTGACAAACTGTTCCTTTTTGTTTCTTATCACAATCACTGGCTCACTCACATAAACCTGGCCAAAAAGGGGCCAACTTTCAATTTTTAACCAATATTTATTATTAATAACATTTATAAATAACCCCATGTTCCATGATAGTATATGAAGCGAAGCTCAAGACGTTGGAAGAAAAAAGGCCAAATGCGTTGGAAATGGCAGAGAAAACGAATGAACAAGTTAAAACAGAGACGAAAGAAAAAGAAATAGATTTATAAATGAGTTTTGCTTACCCATATACACGATTTCAAACCAGGGGTTTGAAGTCAAATCAACTCCATCTTACATAATGAATACTTGATGATCAATTAAGTATGAAAGATATTTGTGAGTCTCAAGAATTAAGAAGCGACCGTCCAATATAAAAAAATACACTGGAGGGGTTATCTCAATACATATGAGAAGGATTTTACCTCGCTATAAAAGTGCATTTTTTTGAACGAATTCCAGTTGATCCTGCTGGAGGCCGCTGCTATTGGGATCCGACTAAGCCATGCAAGTCCAGGGGTGCTTCGGCACACCGGCAAACTGCTCAGTAACACGTCGATAATCTGCCCTTGAGTCAGGGATAACCTTGGGAAACTGAGGCTAATACTTGATAGGGGAATTCTACTGTAATGTGTTTTCCTTTAAAGATTACGCTCAAGGATGAGTTGGCGGTGGATTAGCTTGTTGGTGGGGTAATGGCCCACCAAGGCGATGATCCATAGGGGCCTTGGAAGAGGTAGCCCCGAGAAGGACACTGAGATACTGGTCCTAGCCCCACGGGGTGCAGCAGGCGCGAAAACTTTACACTACACGAAAGTGTGATAAGGGGATCCCAAGTGCCTATACTATGTATAGGCTTTTTCCAAGAGTAAAGACCTTGGAGAATAAGTGGTGGGAAAGACTGGTGCCAGCAGCCGCGGTAATACCAGCGCCACAAGTGGGGGCCATGTTTATTGGGCCTTAAGCGTTCGTAGCAGGTTGTATAAATCTCTTGTGAAATCGTTAGGCTTAACCTAACGGCGTGCAGGAGAGACTGTAAAACTAGAGACCGGGAGGAGTCAGAGGAATTCTTGGGGGAGCGGTAAAATGCTATAATCCCAGGAGGACCACCGGTGGCGAAGGCGTCTGACTAGAACGGGTCTGACTGTGAGGGACGAAAGCCAGGGGAGCAAACCGGATTAGATCGACCTTTTGTAAACAAAAGCTCGACCAAAAACACTTAAGTGCGATATTTTACTTTGTAAAAATCGCACGAACTAATGTTTGCAACAATCTACATTTAGTGAAAGTGTGGTCAAATTATGTACAAAAGTGTCCTAAATACCCGAGTAGTCCTGGCTGTAAACGCTGCGAGCAAGGTGTTGCATATTCCAACATGAATATGCAGTGTCGAAACGAAGGTGTTAAGCTCGCCGCCTGGGAAGTACGGTCGCAAGACTGAAACTTAAAGGAATTGGCGGGGGCTCACTACAAGGGGTGCGGCGTGCGGTTTAATTGAACTCAACACCGGAAATCTCACCAGGAGCGACGGCAGAATGAAGGTCAGTCTAAAGGGCTTACCTGACGAGCCGAGAGGTGGTGCATGGCCGTCGTCAGCTCGTGCCGTAACTTTGAAGGTTTTAACATTCAAAGCGGTTAAGGTGTCCTGTTAAGTCAGGCAACGAGCGAGACCTGCATCTACAATTGCTAACAGCTCTATCAGAGGACTGAGCACATTGTAGAGACTGCCTTGGAAACAAGGAGGAAGGTGCAGGCTACGGTAGGTCTGTATGCCCCGAATCCCCTGGGCTACACGCGCGCAACAATGGTAAGGACAATGGGATGCAACTCCGAGAGGAGAAGCTAATCCTCGAAACCTTATCTTAGTCCAGATTGAGGGCTGCAACTCGCCCTCATGACGCCGGAATCCCTAGTAATCGGACGTCAACAGCGTCCGGTGAATACGTCCCTGAGCCTTGCACACACCGCCCGTCAAACCACCCGAGTTGGGTTTGAGTGAGGCCTAGCTTTTTAGCTATGTCGAACTCAGGCTCGATGAGGAGGGTTAAGTCGTCACAAGGTATCCGTAGGGGAACCTGCGGATGGATCACCTCCTTTTTTATTTAAGCAGGGACTCACAAATATCTCTTATACCACAAACTATATAAGAAACATATAGTTTAAACATATCACTTCTATCCCGCAGCGGGGGACAAGCGCTGATTTTCATGTGATAATCATAATATTATCATGTTCATGGGCCCGTAGCTCAGTTGGTAGAGCGTCGCCCTTGCATAGGGAGATTCTTCCAAAAGACAGGCGGAGGCCTCGGGTTCGAAAACGGGATCCAATTATGGAACCGGGTGAAAGCCCCGACGGGTCCATTTTCGATTACAGAAAATGACCCTCCGAACGAAAGTGAGGTTGGGTCAATTTCATATTCAATCACAATCATTTAATCAAAATGGTTTGGTTATCAGCAGAATACCAAACCTTCGGCTAAAACATCATGTTAATGCGGCCATGCATAAGTTGGAAAGGCTAAGCTATTAGGTGGATGACTCGGCTCAAGAGCTGATGAAGGGCGTGACAAGCTACGATATGCTTTGGCGAGCCGCATGTAGGCATTGAACCAAAGATACCTCAATCAGACTTCTGCTTGAATCAGTAATGATGGGAAACGCAGGGAATTGAAACATCTTAGTACCTGCAGGAAAAGAAATTAATAAAGATGCTGCTAGTAACAGCGAGTGAAAGCAGCTTAAGGCAAACTGAATCCCTTTTTGAAAGAGAAGGGAGATGTGGTGTTATAAGACTACCTTTAAGCCCTATTCTGGCAACCTAAACTCTCCTGGAAAGGAGGACCATAGAGTGTGATAGTCACGTAAGGGTAACTGGGATGGGCCATGGTATGTTCTTGAGTACCTTTCGCTGGAAACCGAGAGGGAATTTGGGAGGCATCAACTTCCAACCTTAAATACTACTTGAGTCCGATAGCAAACAAGTACTGTGAAGGAAAGTTGAAAAGAACCCCTAACAGGGAGTTAAAAGAACCTGAAACCTAATAGCGATCGTGTGGTACCGCTCTACGGAGTTGTACCGTTCGTTTCGAATAACGTGCCAGGGAGTGTATTTGTGTGGCAAGGATAATCTAAAAGAGGATCCAAAGCGAAAGCAACAAACCCGCAGCTTGCGAGGGGTGGGGTGTGAAAGCGCCCATAGTCACATGGATACGATCTGAAGCTGGGCGATCTACGCTTGGGCAAGGTGAAGCCAGAGTAAAATTTGGTGGAGGCCTGAAAAGGTTCTATGGACAAGTGTTCTTCTGATCTGAGTGTAGGGGTAAAATGCTAATCGAGCCCAGCAATAGCAGGTTCCTGCCAAAGTTGGCTGTAGTCAAATCTCGGTGGAGATGGCTGAGGAGGTAGAGATACGGATTGAGAGTTTAGGCGTGGAGACACGTCGGCACTCTGTCCAACTCCGAATGCTTCAGCATCATAGATGCCGGGGGACGGGGGCGTGGGGTAAGCCCATGTCCCGAGAGGGGAACAACCCAGACTATAGTTAAGGTCCCAAAGTACTAGTTAAGTGTTAAAGGCTAAAGAGTGTTCATTTCCCAAGACAGCGAGGAGGTTGGCTTAGAAGCAGCCACCCTTTAAAAAGTGCGTAACAGCTTACTCGTCAAGGAAGTGGGCCTCGAAAATGGACGGGGCTAAACTAGTCACCGATACTATAGAGTTTTGTAAAAAATTTGGTAGGCAGGCGTTCTGTTTGGATAGAAGTGTGTCTGCGAAGATGCATGGACCGGATAGAAATGAGGATCCTGGCGGTAGTAGGATCTGAGCAGCTTGAGAATAGCTGCCACCGTAAGGGCAAGGGTTCCTTGACAATGCAAATCAGTCAAGGGTAAGTTGGTCCTAACTGACTTCATAACTAGAAGTAATGAGGAAAGGGAAACAGGTTAATATTCCTGTACTATTTAGGTATCCGGCGACGAAAGCCTTGTTTCTGACGCTTTTGGGTAAGTTATCACTGTTTGTCTGCAGTGTTAACCAGCATAAATCTGTGGAGTATCTTAATGATGAGAAACAGATTAAAGCTGGGATGAGCATCCTTCTGGGATGTATAGCTGATCCCTGGAGCCCGTGAAAAAGGAACAAGGATAAATTCTAAATAACCATACCCAGAACCGACACAGGTGCCCCTAGGTGAGAAGCCTAAGGTGTGAAGGGACAATCCAATTAAGGGAAATCGGCAAATTAGCCCCGTGTCTTCGGTGGAAGGGGTCCCTGCGATTGTGTTCGTATGAATGCGATTACAGGGCGCAGTGACAAGGGGGGTCCGACTGTTTAACAAAAACATAGCCAACTGCCAACCCGTAAGGGCTAGTATAGTTGGTGACGTCTGCCCACTACCAGTACTTTAAACTCCTTTACAAGGGAGCGAAGAGCTGGCAAAGGGCGGGAGTAACTATAACTCTCTTAAGGTGAAAATCGTTGCCTTATCAAAATCTAGCTATATGCTCGAATATCTGGTGTATCTCATGCTACCAGTGGACATATGTGCGTAAGACTTTTTAAGTTTGATCACATATGAAGACTGGTGAAAATGCAATGAGTGCAGACAACGAGCAGGAAAGGCTAAATACAGATTGGGTTGTTGGATTCGTTGATGGTGAAGGATGCTTTCATGTTTCAATTAATAAAATTTCAAAGATGTCTTTGGGATGGCAAGTTCTTCCAGAATTTCGTGTTGTTCAACATGAAAAAGAAGTGAAGATTTTGTTACAATTACAAAGGTTTTTTGGAATGGGAATTGTTGTTAAAAATCATGGAAGCAGAAAAGAGCTAAGAATAAGAGGTCATAGTACTCTTAAAGAATTAGTTCGATTCTTCAATAAAAATCCACTGAGAACATCAAAACAAAAAGATTTTGAGATATTTGCTCAAATAATCAGTTTGATGGATCAAGGGAAGCATCTCACAAGAGATGGTTTGAAGAAAATTTCAATTCTTCGGTCAAAAATGAACCGACAAGTTAAACCAAAGTATTTAGAATCCCCAGAGACTATACGCTAGACACATAATATTGTGTGAAGACATAGTCCGACCCACTAGGCGACTAGTGGAGGTGTGCAGAAATGTGCATCCACCATCATCAAGATGGTCAAAACCCTAACTGTATTTTATGGGTTTAAAGTAACAGATGTGAGCGAAATACCTTGTCGTTTGAATGACGACGTGCATGAATGACGTAACGAGATCCCCACTGTCCCTAATTGGAACCCTCTGAACACTCTATTCTGGTGCAGAAGCCAGAGATTTCCAGTGGGAAGTGAAGACCCCGTGAAACTTTACTGTAGCCTGTTGCTGTGATGCGGATGTTGTTGTATAGTGTAGGTGGGAGTTGCTAAAACTTGAGTCGAAAGACGAGAGATCAGACGACAATGTAACACCACTCTTCATAATTTGCATTGCTTACTCGAAAGAGGACACCAATTGGCAGACAGTTTGGCTGGGGTGGCACGCTGCTGAAATAATATCAGCAGCGCCCAAAGGTTGACTCAACGCGGTCGGAAATCGCGTGTGGAGTGCAAGGGCATAAGTCAGCCTGAATGGATTCTCACTAAGACAGATTCCAGCAAAGAAATTTTGGCCTAGCGAACCTCTATGTCCTCCTTGATGGGGGCTAGAGATGACCGAAAAGTTACTCCGGGGATAACAGAGTTGTCTCCCCCGAGCGTTCACAGTTGCTTGCGGCTATTGGTCGCAAGCGACCGAACAGAGCGACGGGGAGGCTTGCTACATCGATGTCGGCTCTTCCTATCCTGGTGGTGCAGAAGCCACCAAGGGTGGGGGTGTTCACCCATTAAAAGGGATCGTGAGCTGGGTTCACAACGTTGCGAGACAGTTGGTTTAATATCTACTGGAAATGTAAAATGTCTGAGAGGAAGGATGTCAAAGTACGAGAGGAACTGGCATTCGAGGCCTCTGGTCTACCGGTTGTCTGACAAGGCAGGCCGGGCAGCTACGCCTTAGAGGATAAGAGCTGAAAGCATCTAAGCTCGAAACCTCCCCCGAAAATAGACATTTATAGAACTCCTGCAGAACACAGGTTTGATGGAGCTGGGGTGTAAGTACCAAGGTAACGAGGTATTCAGCCCGCAGCCACCAAAAGTTCTTACTCAACTATGCATGGTTTTTTCATTTTTTTTTCTATTTCATTTCAACATAAACAATATTGGTATAGTGTAAGCTATGTTGTTATGATTAGTACAATAATTCCAATTGGAACTAAAATTAAATTATATGCAAAAAATAAAAAATTAGAATTGTTATCTTAGTTTTTTCTTCTCTTTTTTCTTTGGTAAAAAGTTTTCTTTAGAAATAGTTGATTTTCCTAAACGTTTTTCAACGCTTTTTCTTGCGTCATTTGCAGCTTCTCCACCTTCTTTAGCAGAATCTTTGCATTCACCAAATCCTTGAGAATTTCTATCTTTTGTAATTTCAGTAGTTGTCTTTTCTCCAAGCATAGTAAATATTAACTCTAAATCAGTCATATGATCCCTTAAATTTTGGTTTTTCTTTTGTAGTCGCTTGAATTCTTTATACTCTCCCACTGTTTTTCCAAATGTTGCTTTACTAATCTCATTTGTTAATATTGCAAATTCTTTTTCTGTTTTGATATCCCTATTTTCCCATTCGTCAGTCAATTCTTGTCTTACAGAAATTCCTCTTAGTCTTTTGTCAATCCACTCTTTAGGATAACCTTTGAGTTCATAGTATTCTTTTATTCTATTTTGTCCAATTTCTGGATTTTCAATTTCTTCAATTCTTTCATATCCTACTTGTGCTAACCATTGTTTGAATGGTTCTGCTTTCGGAGAGGGTATTGCTTGTATTAGTCGAAAAATCTCTTTAGTGTTTCCTACATCTGTTAGTCGCATTTTACCATCAGGAGCAGACATTTTCAAAGCGTTACAATTTGTAACGGTTTCATTTCCTTCATCTTTTAATCTTTTTTTGAGAACTCTCCAATAAATTTGAGGGTTATCACTTTCAGTTAAAACAGCTATGATGTCAACTATAGAGAAATACCATTCATCATTATTCCAGATTCGTCTTATTTTCTTGTCTTGAAAGACAACAAGTTTATTATTTTCTTCCATTTATAAAGGAATAAATTATTTATCTTTAAATACTCTACGTCAAAATGTCCAGTGGATAAACAAAACAACTAGAATCAACCGCAAAGGCCAGTTCCTAACAGTTCTTACTCAACTATGCATGGCTTTTTATTTTTTATTAATTTTCTACATAAACATTATTGACATAATGAGAGCTATGTTGTCATTATTAGTACAACAAAGATTATTATCTTAGAAGGAATTTATGTAATTAAAAATCAAAATTGTCAGAATTAATATAAATAGAATTTAATTCCCATAATTAAGGGGTTATTGAATGAACAATAAAAAGGAAAGGCCATTTACAGAAATACTGTCAGAGATTGCAGAATATGAAGATGGAAATGTACTGCTGGCAGAGATACTTCAAGAGATCGGTAAGCATGATAATCAAAGAGTACTCAAAAAAATAGGCTTAAAAAATTGGTTCAAAGATCCTAAGAAATCCTATAAAGCATATTTTACCAGTCAGGATCAGTTAAAGGGGGATGTGGAAAAACTGTTAGTGGCCAATTCATCTATTGATAAAGTGTGCGAAGATCTGGAAGGATTGGAACATGAAGAACACTTCAAATACGGGAGTGTTAAGACCACTTTTCCAGGTAGAATACTTATTCCCAATATTGGATGGATACCAGTTAATAGCGAGGCACATATTATACTAAGTAAAAGCTATAGAGAATGGTCAGAAAAACCTATTGATATTGATGAACTTAAATTTGAATTAAATCCTTCTCAACTTTATGAAAAGATTGCTCAACATAGATTTAGTATGGGTTCGTGGATTGATGATCCGGGTTATGAAAGCGAATTACTTGATACAGTTGAAAGTGCATTGAAGTTAGATTATTTGCTTTTAGTGGATGAATATAAAGGTAAGCTTAGTAAACAAGTAGAAAAGTCTATCAGAATATATGATGTATATGCTTCAGATATGAAAATAACACAAGGTGGGAGATTGGTAAATTTAACCTCTAAATTTGTTGATTCTACATAAAAATGCAATCAAGAAGATGATGTTGTTATGTTCTCTACAACAAAAGTTTATATACTAGTTACCACTCTTAAATAACAAATAATCGAAAGATTTATATAGATGTAAATAAATCTTTAATGTAACAATTGGGGGTATTAGAATGGGAAGAAATTTATCAAAAGATGTTTCAGATTTATTTAAAAATATGGTTTTAGCTGAGCAAACAGCTTTAAGTTTAGGATCTGAAGAAATAATAGAAATATTTGGTTATGGAACGGTTAGAGATATTGTTAAGCCTAATATTCCAGCATCATTTGTTGGCGCAGCATGGGATTATAATACAGAAAAAGTAGTAAGTTTTTCAGCAGAAAAAATGTTCAACTATGGTGGAGCTGCAGGAGCAATAACTCCTGGAAATGAAATTCCTAATGAAACTGTTTTTGCAATGAAAACTGAAGCTGAAAGAACTGCAAGAAATAAAGCAGTAAGTGATTATGGTGATTTAATTGATGAAAAAGCACAGGAGGCAAAAGAATTTGCAAAAAGGATTACTGATGCTCAAGATTACTATGAATCTCCTCCAGAAGATGCAGATTATCAAACAATGCATGCAAATCTAGATTTTTTAATTAATGAATGTGGTACAACTTTTAGAACTCGCCCAGACACAACATACAGACAATTACAATTTGTTGTTAATAGAATTGAATCGCACATAGGATTATTCACTGAGAACCATCTATCTGAAATTCAAGATGAATTAGAACAATTAAGAGGACTTAAAAAATTCATAAAAGACAAAAAATATTTGGGTAGAGAAAAACAGTTTGAAAATACATTAGATCCTGAGGCTGTTGCTACAGTTAGGATGTATGAAATTGAACAAAGCAAGCAAAGTGAATAAAAGATGAACAAAAAACAAAAAAGAGTTGAGGATTTTGTAGTTGGAGTAAGTGATTGTGTTAAACAGCTTAATGCAATTGAACATCAACCAGAAATTAACCTTTGGCCTGTTTTTAATTTTGGTTTCGATTCTTATGTTTTCTATTTGTTCGTTGAACAGGGATTTTTAGGAAAGTATCACCACAATATGAATAGTAGACATCAATTTGAACAAGCAAGAAGAGATGCTGAAGATAGAGCTATTGGAGCAGATGATGAACTTGCCACTTTGTATAATGGTGTGAGACAGACTGCCTTTGAAGGGGACGACTTTGAAACTTTAACAGGTCTACTTGGACAATTAAAAGTTAAAGAAAATAGAGGTGACATTGGTTTTACTTGTCATCTGAACTTAGAAGAATTATACAGTGAAGCAGAGTTAACATTGGAAATTGCTGAAAGTTTAAGAGATCAAGGTAATATTGAAGCAAGATTTTTGGTTGATAGATTAGAAAACTTGCTTTCAAAAGACAAAATTGGTGGTGCAAGAGGTCTCCCAGCAGACTATGTTGACCAAATGAGTATTGATTCGATTGCTAGAATCATGTTTAATGGTGATGCTCCAAGAAAAGTTCCAAAGTTCAAAGTGCCAAAAAGAAGTGGGGATATGTATGTTATTAAAACTGCTTTAGGTTTGAATGATATTGGAAGATTAACTAATGAATATGCTAAGGTTGGTGCATGTGAAAAATTCGAAATTTCCCCTGAACAAGCTGCAAGAGAAACTGTTGAACTGTTAGATGAACTTTGTATTACTTCAGGCGCAGTTGTCGATGCTGTTATGGGTTATATAAAGAATTTGAGTGAACCGAGTGGTCCTTATTCAAAAAAAGAGAGAGGATTTACAAGAGGAAGATGGGCTCATCCAAGACCTGGTATTGAAACAACATGCTACTGTGTTAAAGATATGCTGAAAGAATGTGCTGCTTTTGATAATAAAACAACAGTAGATAATATTAGAAGAGAATCTCTAAAAGTGTATGCTAATTCAAGAGGAAAACACCTCCAAATTAGACATGTTACTGGACTTGAATATGTTCCTGTTGTTATCTGATAGCAGTTTGTAGTTCTCTTCTCGCTTGCTTATAGAGATTTTCGTGACTACTTAATTCATTTCTTTGTTCCTGCAATTTCATTAAACGGCCATCATCTCTTTCTAAGTTTCTAACCATCCTCAAGCATTTATTGATCTTTTCTCTCACATCACTTAAGATTGTCACTCTTGGACTTCTCCAGTATCCTTCCAATTCTCCCTTTATACCATCAAACTCATTTTGTTCTTGCTGAAGATTTTTATATTCATCTTTTAAATTCCAAGAACATCTTCCAGTAATCCCATCTGAATCTGTTATCTCTGCTTTAAGGTCCTTTAAGGAAGCCTTATAATGGTCTAGATGATCTTTTAATGTCTTATGGTGGCCTCTTGCAGTATTCTTTTCAGCTCCGTCTGTCATCCTGTCAACTTGCTGGCTCAATTGATTTGCTTCATTTAGCAAGGTTTGATATTTTTTATCTTCCATAACTTCTTTCTTTGAGATCTTAATCACATCTACAACAATTTCCAGACTCTTTTTAATTTCCTTAGATATAACACTTACTCTTCCAATAATTGTCTTAATAAGAGCATGTCTTTTTGGAATACTCTTTGCTCTCTCACCTTCACTAACAGTTACTCCCAATTCCTGATCTATCTGCTCAAGTTTTGTTACTGCTGCTTCAAGCTTTACAAGATCCTGCTCCATGTGTTCATTGCTTCTATGCAAGCTTGACTTTAGTTGAGTATTTTGTGTAGCGTATTTATGTTTCTTTTCTCGAAACTCCTCAACTTCTTTATCCTTGGTGGTCATATTGCTCCACCATTCTCTTAGTTTTCCACCAGCTTCCATTGTTGGGTCTGCTTCTGCTGCTCCTTTCCATGCACCACCTATACCTTTTACTGTATATCCAAGTGTCATCAACATAAGTATTCCTTCCATAACACTAAAGATTACCATATAAGGTCCAGTTATATCTGGAGCCGGAGGTGCTGCAGATACTGCAAAAGCACAAACTATTGTTGAAAATAATACCATTGATAGAATTGATTTCTTTTTCCTTTTGTTAAAAATTAATCCAAAAGGTAAAAAAACAGGATATGGTTTTAAGTAAGTTGCCAAATTATTTACAGCAGTAGCAAATTGAGCTTTTGTACTTCCCACTATTAACAAAGTGATTAGACTTAATCCAGCTTTGATCCAATTATTTCTCGGTGTACTTGGTAATCGAAAAATGAGAATCAACATTACTACAACTACTAATGACATCATAATAAAAATAAGACCTGTTATCCAATTCCCGAATAAGGCATAGAAAAATCTTGGCTGAAAATTCATAAGAACTGCTATCATTGCTGTTAAAGCACCACAAACCATCATCCTAATTCTTAGAGGAATTGGTACCAAACCAGTTAATCCATATAAAATTGCGAATACGATAATTGCAGAAAAAGCAATTAATATCCCAAAAGCCCTTGCTGGTGAACCAAATAATGGTAGTGAGAATATTTGTTCAACAAACCCAAAAGCATCAGCCACTAATTTTACCAACTCTTGAAATTGGTTTCCTGCTGGAGCTCTTCTTGGTTGAGCATACACCATAGTAAAACCCAATAATAATATTAACACAATCATCAATCCAATTTTTGTTCTCTTTTTCATTTTCATACCTCTTATTGTTTATAATCCATTTTGAATTTTTTTAATTAATGTATATACTTGTTTATAATGCTTCATAGCTGCATTCCATCTACCAAAAAATTGTGATAAAACATTAACAGCGGCAGCAAAAGCTGCATCTCCTTGGTTATTGGTAATAAGGGTACTATTGGTACTTGCATTTGAAACCAAGCCAGTGTTACCCACTAGATCAGTAAAGTCTCTTTCATTATTATTTCGCTCATCAACAAAAAACCTTTTATGCACAGGTTCCCCTGAATTAATAATGGTTTCAATCTGGGTAAACTCATTATTAAATTGGTTGACCCCATTTGATAAACAGTAGTTTTTCAAATCTTGAATTGCAGTAAGCATTGCTTGATAATCTTTTGTGAATTTTTCAAATGGCTTTACTTTAATAAGTTCAGCAATATTTGAGCCAGGAGATTGTGGTTTTAATTCTCTCCAAGTTGGATTAGTTACCTTAGGTCCTTTTTTAACTTTTACAGGTTGACCAATTTTAACATGACGTGCTCCTTCACCAACAAGGTGCTTTTGTGACCAGTCTAAAATCTTTATGTGTAATGTGCATGCTTGTCCAGGATTAAATTTAGAAGCAGGTATCTCCACATCTTTCTTTGATTGAAACAAAGTTCTACCTCTTCTAAAACTTCCATCACCTTTCACTAGTTCCTCCCTATCCAAGAACCATTGAAATTTCCCTGATTTTGGCATAGACTGGCTAGAATCTGAAGCAATTGCTTGAAAAGGGTGTGGTTGTTTTCCAAGAGGTATTTCAGCCCCTTCAGCAGGATAAACCACTTGCACTGTTATTTTATCCCCTGCTTTCCACTCACTTCCAGCAACAGTTCCAGTTCCTGTTTGAGCTTGCTGTGGTTCTTTTCTTTTAAATAGATCTCCAAGCTTGGGTCCTTCACCAGTTGGTTCTTCATCACCCATACCACCCATAATTCCTTGACCAACTTCCTTAACTGCCATTACCATTAGAGCTAGTTTTAACACATTCAGTACTGCTATGTACGGTCCTGCTAAATTCGCTGTTACTGCCATTTTTTTGAAATTTTATAGTATATTAATGTAAAGGGAATTACTCCATAGGTAACTATTACACTTTTTAGATCATTTGCAAAGTTTACCAGATCATCATCTGCTGATAAGGTTATCATTAATGCCATAAAATAAAGAAAAGCTCTGAGCCAATGGTGGCCACTTCCAACTGGATTTCCTGCTGCATCTAGCGTCGGTTGAACTCTTACAGCTGCAAGCCAAACTAAAATTCCAACAACCCCAAATACGAGTAATAGATATATTTGAATGATCCAATTGCCAATGACTTTGTACATGAACATTCTTTGAAAGTTAAGTGCAATAACACACATGGTTGCAAGGATTACAGCAATAATTCCTCTTTGTCTTGCATTAGCTTGCTGAAATCCCCAATTAAGTCCAACCATGAATATTGCAAGTAAAAATACCCATGTTAAAAACAAGAAAAATCCAAATGCACCATAAGGAGTTCTAAACATAGGTAGTGTCATAACGTCTCCTAAAAATTCAAAAACATCTTCTAAAAGATCAAGTACATCTTGGAATTGATTCTGTGCATAAACTACTGAGGAACATAAAACTAGTATAAATAGAGCTATCAATACCAATCTCTTTTTCATTATGTATGCTTTTTATGTGCTATATATATAAAATTTTCTTTTTCTAACATAAAAATTGACACCAATAATTACTACTCTAAAGAGAAAAATATAAATATATTATTACTTAATTTATTTTTATGACCGGAATAAAATTCCAACCCATTCTGGATGAAATTGGTGGGAATTCTATTAGATTTGATAAGCTATTGCAAGAGATTATTGATTTTGGTGAGTCAAGAGCTTATGATGGGATTTGGTATTGTGGGCATAATTTGGGTATAATAAGTAAAGAAAATCTGCTGCTCGGAGCTTATCCCTCCGCCTAAATGTCGGGACTTCTCGTCCCGAGCATCGTCAGAAATTTACAATTTCTGAGAGGCGGGGGCTTTTACGCTCCTCACTTCAACACGCAGATTTTCAGACTTAAAAGTCCTCGCCCTGAAGGGCGGGGCTTTAGACCCACGGACATTTTAAGTAAAGAAAATCTGTAACAAAAGATTTATATATAACCGCGATTGAGGTTATAATAACCACAATTAAGGTAATAAAATGAACTTACTAAGATTTTTGAAAAACAATAAAAAAGCAAGAAAGATTTTTGGAAAGAGAGAATTAAGAATAATTGAGAAGCAGTTGTTAGGAGTTAACCTAACACAATCAGAAAAGAACAGATTATCTCGAGATATAAGGAAAAAATTTGAATTTATTAAGCAAACTGCAAAATTCCAAGATGAATTCAAATTAAAAAAAGGAAAGATTATAGACCAAATAATAAATCAAGCAATAAAATCAATTCTACAAGAAACAAAAGATGTTAAAAAAATACATTTATTTGGATCTGCAGCAGACAAAACCCTTCATTTGAATTCAGATATTGATTTGGCTGTTGAATTTGACAATATCAGCTTAAAAAAAGCTACTTTGTTTAAGAAAAGAATCCTTGGACAGGTAGATAAAAAAGTGGATATACTGGTTTTCGAATATCTTCCGGAAAAGATAAAACAAGAGATAAAAACAAAAGGAAAACTGATCTATCTGAATGAGAATAAAAGATAAGATTGAGCAGATTAAAAGATATTTAGATGAATTAGAACAGATTTCTCCGAATAATTTTGAGGATTATGACATAAAAACTTGTGCTGCATGTGAAAGATACTTTGAAAAAATTGTTGAGGCAGCAGTTGATTTGAGTTATCTTGTAATTAAGAAAAATCAATTTAAGGTTCCAGAAGAGGCTAATGAAGCCTTTGACATCTTAGTTAAGGAAAAAATTATTTCAAAAGAATTAGCAACTAGATTAAAAGAAGCTAAAGGAATGAGAAATCTTATCTCTCATCAGTATGGAAACATAGATGACAAAATTGTGTTTAAATCAATAACAGAAGAATTACCAACAGACATAAAGAATTATATCAATATAATAAAAACAAAATTTAACAGAGAATATCTATACTGATAATAGTCATAATTACAATTCAATAAGCTGTATTAAACACAAATGTCCATCAACTCATCTGTTTTTGTTATTCTAATATTCTTCTAGGTTCACCAGAAATCTTCCGGCCACTCCGTAAATCTTCTGGTAATTCTACCAAAATATCTTTTAAACCCAAAACTAAAGATATGATTGGTGAGGCGGATGACAGTTGCACTTGAGAGTGTTATGAATGATATAGCAAATGGTTATGTACCAAAGAACAATTGGTCTGGTTTTCCTTTAATAGAAAGTATAGATAGATTACTTGACACGTGGTTTATTGAGGAAAGATCTATTGAGATTGCTCCTGAGTATACAAATCGATTGAAAGCTGACAAAGGTTATCGGAAAGTTGTTAAGCAATATTTTAAGATGTTTCCAGGATACCAACATGTTGATGATTGCTTAAAGTGTGCAACAAAAACATTGGAAATTGTGGACCAATTTGGTGGAAATGATTATGATGTTGTGCAGTTCTTAAAGCAAGTTACACGTTTCAATTTTAAGTTTAAAACAACTCCTTTCAGTGTATATCATACAATAAAATCAAAAGTTCTTCCCAAATGTGAATCAAGAAATGATTTTCATGGACATATTAATTACTTAAAATATTTACATACAACAGTAGAGAAAAAAGAAGGCTATCCTCTCAGTCCAGGCTATAGTACAATTCACTTGAGTCCAGAAAATATGTTTGATGGGTTTTCCTATTATAAGTGTGGGTAGTAATGTTCACTACAACATAACTATTTATAGAAAATCCTCTCAATAAACAGTAAGAAATTTGGAACAAACAAAATTGTTCTGTGTTTCTAGGGGATGACTTAGTTCATAATGCTTAGCGATAGCTATAGAGGTGAAAAGATGTGTAAGGAAATGAAAATATTAGCAAATTTAAGACAGGATGCAAGACAAAGCTTAGTTAGCATCTCAAAAAAAACAGATATTCCAGTTAGCACAGTTTATGAAAAAATAAAACAACAAGAATCTTTGACAATAAAAAAATACACTTCTTTGCTTGATTTCCCAAGTTTAGGATTTAATATCAGGGCAAAGATTTTGGTTAAAGGTGATGTTAAGGATTATTTAATGGAGCATGAGAATGTGAATTCTGTTTTTCAGCTTAATGATGGTTTTGATTTTGCAGCTGATTGCATTTTCAAACATATGTCTGAGTTCAAGAGTTTTATTGAGGGCTTGGATGGTGTCAAGAAAGAAGTTTTCTTTGTTACTGATGAACTAAAGAGAGAAGAGTTTCTCAGTTTAGATTATCTAAAAAACTTGGAGGGAGAAAAATGAAACAATATTGGAACAAGTTAAGTCCAAAACAAAAATTGATTACAAAATTAACCGTTGCTGCACTTGTAGGTGGAACAGTAGTTGGTGGTGTTTGTTATACAGCTGGTCAGGTTAATGTAGCTGAATTTTTGGAAGAACCAACAGAGGCTGCATCTATTGCTTTGGAAGCAAAACTAATTGAATTTAATCCAGGGTATTATGTTGATGTTGCAACAGGATATATTGCTGAGCATCCTGAAGAAATGCAAGCGTATACTGAGAATCTTGCAACATTTGTTTATGCTGTCAACGAAGCTGACTTGTTAACCGAAGACGGACAAATCTATATGTTTGCTGCAAATGCAAATGAGATACCTGTTGAGGTTGGTGTTAAGGTTTGTAATGAGAATATTTTACCACGAACTGAAAACAGTCTGGAATTAGAGTATGTTCTAACAGGTGTGAAACAACTTGATGTTGATGATTATGGGACTATCTTGCTAGAGATGGGAGCTCAAGTCAAGGGTACATTGACAGAGGACATCAAGGATCTGTTTAACTGGGGAGATAATGGGAATTAAGAGTAGATTGTTGACATATGCAGTGATATTTACTTTGGGTTACAGCATGGGAAGCTGCATTATGAATGCTGAATATGATCAACAACCTATGGCGTCTACATACCAAGGTGTGGATGTTGAAAGTATTCAATCATTAAGTGAAATGGAATTTAATGAACACAGTATTGAGGCTTTGCTTCCATGAATACAACAAAAAAAGGAGCAAAGCTTGAGATTTATGTTGAACAGTTGTTCAAAGATCTTTGTAAAATAAAGGTCAGGAGAAATGTGATTTACAATTGCAAAGGCGTGGTGACTAGGAGAAAAAGGCGAGCGCAGATTGATGTTGAATATTGGGATGTGAGATACAATTCCTTTTTGTACTAATCTATCAAGAGCATCATATACTGTTGTTCTATGCATTTTAGAAGTGTCTGCTATTTTGGAAGCTGTTGCAGATCCCAAATCAAGTAATGTTAAATAGATTTTAGCTTCGTTTTTACTAAGCCCAATTTCTTCCAAGATTTCCAAACGATCTTCCATAATATTGGAAGAGTTATGTGGAATATAAATATTTGTTAAAACACCATTTTGTGCCAATATATTTTTATATATCAATAAAATCTATTCAAATATGAGAATCCTTTGCTTTGTTGATGTTCATGGTGATTTTGGAGCCATTAGAAAATTGGCTAAAAAGGCTCGGAAAGCTGATTTGCTGATTTGTGCAGGAGATATTTCTAGATTTGAGACAGATATTGATCTGATTTTACAGAAATTGGATGAGATTGGCAGGAAAATTCTTATTATACATGGAAATCATGAAGGTTCTGATTATTTGGCTGAAAAGTGTGAAAAATTTGATAATTTGGTGTTTTTTCACAAAAAAACTGAGTTTATTGAAGATGTGCTGTTTATTGGTCATGGTGGAGGAGGATTTGAGGAAAAATCTCCAAATATGGAAAAGTTCTTTCAAAAAAACGAAGATATGCTTAGAAAGGCTCAAAAGTCAGTATTTATTACGCACGCGCCTCCTTTTAAGACCAAATTAGATGTTATTGGTAGAAATCACAATGGAAATAATACTTTAAGGAATCTTATTATCAAGTATCAGCCAGTTTATGCTATTTCTGGGCATTTTCATGAAAACTGGGGTAAAAAAGATACTATTGGAATGTGTAAGGTGCTTAATCCTGGGCCTTACGGTGTTTTAATCAATATCTAGTCTCAATCTTGCCCTGAGACTGTCTCAATATTGTCTCACACAGTTCCACAGGAAATCAAGGGGTGCCTTCTCCACATGAAATAAAGGGGTCTCATCATTTGAAGAAGTCTCATTAATGTCTCAATTTCTTCTTAATGTTGTCTCATGAGACAAAAGTTTAATAAATCCAAGAGATAGATTAAAGTTATGGGGGATGAATTAGAAGATCTAAAGTACAATCTAAAAGTATCTTTTTCTAGAATGAAGAATGATATTCAAGATAATAAAGATAAGATCTCAAAGCTTTTAGAAATAAACCAACAACTTGCAGATCAGGTTTCTGAGTTAAATAAAGGTCTTAATACAAAATCTTCTGGACCAAAATCTGAGCTTGCAAGGCAGTTTAAGAAGAATCAAAAATCTTTGATTCAACAGAGAATTTTGAGTTTGATTGAAAGGGCAGAATATTCCTTACCTGATCTAAAGATGATAATTGTTGATCAGAAAAGATATTGTTCTAAAGCCACGTTTTATAGGTATGTTAGTGAGCTTGAGAAATCAAAGCTTGTTAGTATGGCTGAAGTTAATGGTGAGAATATTGTTGTTGGCAAGAATGCTAATGAATGATTTTTGATTTGATATCATCTGTTCCATGTTCAAATGTAACATCCATGAATTGAATCCATAAGTATTCTGGAATTGAATCAGCCACACTCAAGAATATTTCGGCCTGATTTCTTGTCAAATAATGCTTTGTAGCTCGAGTTTGTCTTCTAACTTGGCTATCCTTATGCACTAGACTGTAACCATTTAAGTCCAATTTTTCAAGTTCATCAAAAACTTTTTCATATGATTGTCTCATTCCAGCATACTGCTCGTTATTATGTGCGCGCACAATTGCTCCTGCAATTAATGTAGGTGATTGGTCGGACATTAATAATACAGAATTATTAAACCATTGCCTAATAGACCAAGGTGTTTGTACTGGTGGTTCATATTGTTCTTGCTCTCTATGCTCGACAATTGCACTTAAATTAATTGAGATGCCAGATTTATCTACAACACCTTCTTCTACATGTGCAATTAGACCATTAGGTGCAAAAACATCAACTCCCAAGACTTCATTAAGTTCATCACAATATCTACGCATTGGTCCAGCATCTTTTCTTAAAAAAGAGTTAACTGGGTGCACTTCTGATACATACTTCTCCTTAAAATATTCAGCCGCTGCAACTACTTTTTCTGCAGTTAGTTCATTTCCTAATAAACAACCTTGAATAAATTCAACATCTTGATCAGTGTATAATTCCATTTTATAGAATAAAAAAGCTCCAAGTTATTTATTACTTTTGGAATATTACCAAAATCCTTTTAAAAGAAGCAAATTACTACCCTACTATGACTAGAATTGCTGTTGTGGAAAAAGAGAAATGCAATCCAATTAAGTGCGGAGATTGGCTGTGTATTAGACTGTGCCCTGTTAACAGAACTGGTGAAGAGTGCATTTCCAAAACAGCTGACAAAAAAGCTCAGATTGATGAAAAGCTTTGTACTGGTTGCGGTATTTGTCCAAAAAGATGTCCTTTTGGAGCTATTCATATTCTTAATTTACCAGAACAGTTAACTCAAAAACCAATTCACAGGTATGGAGATAATTCTTTTGCTTTGTATTCATTGCCTACACCCATGTTTGGTAAAGTTGTTGGAGTTATTGGAAGGAATGGTATTGGTAAGTCAACTGCAGTCAAGATTTTGGCTGGTATTCTCAAGCCTAATCTGGGAAAGATTGGACAAGAGGCAAAAACAGATAGACTTATTGATTATTTTAAAGGAACTGAAGCACAAAAGTTTTTTGAAGGTGTTAGAGATGAAAAGATTGTTGTTAGTTTCAAACCCCAAAAAGTTGATACAATTCCAAATCAGTATAAGGGAAAGGTTATTGATTTATTGAAGAATGTTGATGAAAAAGGAGAATTAGATATAATTGCAGAAAAGTTAGACTTGACAAAGATTCTTGATAATGATATTAAGAATATTTCAGGCGGAGAATTACAAAGAGTTGCTATTGCTGCAACCGTTCTTAAGAAAGCAAACCTATATGTTTTTGATGAACCTACTTCATATCTTGATATTAAACAGAGAATTAAGGTTAGTAAGTTTATTAAAGATCTTGCTGATGAAGAAACAGCAGTTTTGGTTGTTGAGCATGATCTTATTATTCTTGATTACATGACTGATTTGATTCATATTATGTATGGTAAAGAGGCTGTTTATGGTATTGTGAGTTTACCAAAGACAACTAAAGCAGGGATTAATATTTATTTATCTGGTTATCTAAAGGAAGAGAATATGAGGTTTAGGGATTCCAAGATTAAGTTCTTTGAAAAAGCTCCTTCAAAACAAGTTAAACAAAAAACAATTGTTGAATGGAGTGATATTCACAAAAAACTGAGTAAGTTTGAACTTACAGTTAATTCTGGTAAACTTGAGAACAAGAAAGTTGTTGGTATTGTTGGAGAAAATGCAATTGGTAAGACAAGTTTTGTTAAGATTCTTGCTGGTGTACTTGAGGCAGATGATGGAAAGATATTAGGGGATATCAAAGTTAGTTACAAACCACAGTATGTGCAGGCATCTGAGAAAATGGTTGCTGTTGTACTAAAACATGCTATTAAATACAAGAATCAATTAATTGCACCTTTAGGTATTGAACCTTTAATGCAAAAAAAATTATCTGAATTGTCTGGTGGAGAGTTGCAAAGAGTTGCTATTTGTGTTTGCCTTGCACAAGATGCGGATTTATATTTACTGGATGAACCTTCTGCATATCTTGATGTTGAACAAAGGTTAAAGGTTTCAAAAGTTTTAGAGAACATAATTTCCAAAAGAGAAAAGTCTGCTTTGGTTGTTGACCATGATTTACTGTTTATTGATTATATTTCTCAGCAGTTATTAGTGTTTGATGGTATTCCAGCTGAGAAAGGAATGGTTAAGGGTCCTTTTGAAATGGAACAAGGTATGAACAATTTCTTAAAAGACCTTGGAATTACTTTTAGAAGAGATCCTGAAAGCAAAAGACCAAGAGCTAATAAACCTGAGTCTGTTATGGATAGAAAACAAAAACAAGAAAAGAAATTGTATTATGGATAAAAGAAAAAGAAAAAATTACCTAATCCTACTTGCCTCTGTTATTGGCAATGTTCCATCCATTTGTAGATAAATTACATCTGCTTCAGGATTAATGCTCTGGATTGCCAAGTACTGCAGGTATTCAGGAGTTAAAGTTTGATCAATTATATCTTGTGCTTTTGCAATACCTCCTGCTTCTGCTATTCTAATGTCTGCTTCTTTTTTTGCTACTTCCAATTGAAATTCTTTTTGAAGAACTTCTTGTTCTTTTGTTAGTTTTAATTCAATAGCTTTTGTTAATTCAGCAGGTATAGAAATGTCTCTTAGCAATACATCCTCAATTACTATTCCTCTAGGTTCTAGTTTATTAACTAGATAGGTTTGCATTTCAACAGATACTTGTTTTCTACCCATCTCAGAGTATAAATCTTCTACTTTGTACTTGGATGAAGAGTCTCTGATTGCATTTCTAATGTAAGGAACCAGTAATGTCTCCCTATAATTGTTAGATGTTGTTTTTCTAAGTTCAGCTACTTTTTCTGAATTTAATTTGTAGAGAACACTAATATCTAACGTTACAATTAATCCTTCATTACTTGGAACTGTTGCTGTTTCTTTGATTTCCTTTGTTCTTACATCATATTTTGTGATTGTTGAAAAAGGAGGTAGTGCAAGATGTACTCCACTTAAGAGCTCCTTGTCATTTATTTTTCCAAGTGTTTTTCTAACCCCTACTTCTCCATCACTGATAACTCTGATAGTTGTTAACAGGAAGATAAATGCAAATAGTAAAAATCCTCCAATCAAAATTACTTTAACTGGATTTGGTAGTTCTTTTGTTCTAACCATAATTACACCTCTTAATATATTATATTGATTATTAGTTACTGTCATTTGCATTAATACAGTATATATACTTTTCTAATCAAAAAACCGTAAATTAAGCCAATATGTTTAGAATGTCTTTTCTATAGAATAATAGTATCCCAAATACAACAATACTAAGTGAGATTGTGACACCAGTTATGTTGGAGTTATCATTCATATTTATTTTTTGTTCAATAACTTTTGATGTTTTTCCATCATATAATATATTTCCAATTAATTCATATTCTCCTGCTTGAGGTAGTTTATAGTTTGTTTTTATGGTTCTTTCTTCTCCAGGTATGATTAGTATTGAATCACTTTCAATTATGTCAAGTAGTTTATTATTAAAGTAAATTTTTCCTTGGAATTTGGCATTTAATGGAGCTTTTCCTGTGTTTTTAAATATGGAACTTATTTCTAATATTTGCTCAGTTAATGTTAAATCCATTTTTTCAAAGGATCCTTTTCTTGACAAACTTCCAAATGGAAGAATATTAAATGATAGTTCCTGATATTTTATTGGTTTATCTAAACTAACTTGCAGTTTTGCTAAATGGGTTCCAATATACATATGTTCTGTGCTTCTGTTAATTAGAATCTTTTGTCTTGAATTTGGTAGAATATAATCTGATTCAAAGTTAAATTCATCAACAGAGATATTATTTTTTTCAATTAAAAAATTAAATAAAGGTTTTAATTTAACATTTCCATTGTTGTGAACTATAGTTTTAAAGGAAACAAAGTTTCCTTGTTCTGCATCTTCAACACCAATTTTCTCAACCGCAAGATTGATAACTTGTTTTCCAGTTATCTTGACTTTTGTTTTTATTGATATTCCTGTGTTAAATGATACGCCTTGTTTGTTTGGGTTATCAATTGATATAGTTATGAATGTGTTGTATTCTCCATTTGAGGTTTCATCAGAAGTATTAACAAAAATATCAATAACTTGAGTTTGGTTTGGTTCTATTTTTCCTTTTTGTTGAAAAATTGTAAACCATTCTTTGTAGTCATCTACCTTAGTTTGATATTCTATCACATGATCTGAAGGGTTTATTATTAATAGCTGAGTTCTTGCTTGCTCTCCTCTATAGATTTCAATTTCCAATCTTGATGGAGATATTCCTACACCTTGAGCACTCACAAATGGAATGAATAGCAAGCTAAGTGCTAACAGCATTAATGTATATTTGGCCATGATAATTACCTGAGACTGTTCCTCTTGGCATTTCCAAAGCTATTGTTAATTCTCTGTATTGAGAAATACCATAGTTTAGTCCAACTGGAACTAGTTGTTTTGATGTACCAAGAGATCCACCATATCCTGATTCAAAGTCATTGTCAAGGAAGGAGTATTTTAGGTTGTTAACTGTTATAGTATCAAATACTGAATTTAAATCTGAAGCTCTTATTTCAAAGTCAAGTTGTGTGTTTCCAATGTTTCTGACGGTTGGATTAGGTGTTGTCATGTCGTGATCTCCTAGTACTTCTACATAAGAGCCAGATTTTCCACTAAAGTTTATTTGAGGCGTGTCAATTTCAAAGGCGATTAATTCAAGGTATTCTATGTTTTGATTAGAAGTTAGATTATTGCCAGCAGTATCTTCAACAAATAAATCTACAGAATAATTTTCTGGTGCAAGATAATAGTTAAGTGGTATTTCCAAAGAGTATTGAACAGAGCTAGTGTTAAACTCTCGCACAAATACCATTAGATAATCTTGATTATTAAAACTGATTACTGGAGTTTCAAGATCTTCATCATAATCTGTTATGTTGACTTTGATAACAAGGTTTTTTGTTGCACCAGGATTTGGTATAACTTGAATTCCAGCAAATTCTGAATCATCAGGTGTTAATGTAAATGAATCTAATATTGGAGGATTACTTAGAACTTCAGCATAGATTTCAATTATTTTCTCATTTTCTGCAACTGCATTTGAATTTGTTGGGCTTGGTGATTGCTGTGAAAAATCAAAACTGTTGTTGTTTGTATCTACAAAGTTATTTCTTGATAGACTTGTTCCTTCATCAACATCATCTGCAGGTGTTCCCTCGTAAATTAAGGAATCTCCCCAGCCAACAACATCAACTAGCTGTCCTTGACTGTCTAAGAGTTGTACTCCTGAGTTAGTGTTTGGTAAAGTAATTTCATCAACAAAATCTGGTTCTGACCATTCTTCGGGCCATACCTCATTATCATCTTCGTCTGCAATTAAAAAAGATGTATTTGCTTTCAACACAGTATTGTCTGGAATTGTGGCTTGAATACTTGTTGTGTTTAGTTTCCAGCCACTAATGTCAATTTCATCTCCAAGATTATATAATTCAATATACTCACTATCTGATTCAGACAAGCTTGGATCATAGTGAACTTCTGTTATGATAACGTTTGCCGACGCAAAAGGGATCAGTAGTAGTAGTAAAAAAAGGTGGGTTTTCATAATATCTGTTTGAAATTAGAATTTAATATGAATTGTGGAGGTTTTGCCGGAAAGTTTGCGGTGCTTATTCTACAATATAGTTATTTTTATTTTTGCAGTGCTTCCACCAAGTTGAATCCTCGTGAAGAATATGATTTTAAGTTGATCTTAACTAGAATTAAAAGCTAATAATAAAAGAAAAAAATTTCATTAAAACTAATGTGCTGTAGTAAGTTGATGTTCATAATACGCAGGTTCTGCCTCAATTGTGTCCAAAATCTGTAGAGTCAAATCAGAATATGCTGTTTCAATTTCTCCAAGTGCTTGCCCTAATTTCGCACCCATTTCTTCTGATATTTTATCAGTTGGATTATATTCTAACATTCCATCAACAATTCTTAGAGTTGCAATATGATCTGGTGTTTGGTTTATAGTTAAATGCACAAGGTGGTTTTTTTTATTACATAAATCTCATCACCTTCTCCAAATCCAAAAAAACTTTTTGTTTCCTCCAAAAAATCTTTTTTGTATGGAAATCTTTGAGCCAAACTAAAGTTCCTTTGTTCCATTAATTCATAAGCCACATGTGTTTCTAATACCTGGTTTGCTGTTGGATTCATTCCCTTGCTACTTGTAATAACATCTATTGGATCTACCATTGTGATTTCCTCCGATACATTTTGTATAAGGGTAATTTAGTTAATATTTAAATCTTTCCCAAATTAGTTATTTTTTAGTAGTAAATAATTGGATATAAATATATATAAATAAACTACTCTTTACTCGAAGCCAAATACCTGGCAGCCTTTATCAGTGCCATTGCCCCTTGGCCTGCAGAAATAACATATTGATACTCATGACCTGATGCACAATCTCCCGCTGCGAATATTCCTGGAACAGATGCTTTTGTTTGACAATCTACTTGTATGTGTCCATGGTTATCTAGCTCAACAAGTTCTTTGAATGGTGCTGTGTTTGGTATTCTTCCTATTTCTATGATTATACCTTGAGTATTGATTTCTTTTTCTGTTCCATCCTGTTCATACTTTAATCCGGAGACAAATTTATCTCCAACAATCTCTGTTGTTTGTGCATTATAAATTACTTCTACTTTGGGATTGTTTTTTACTTTCTCCATAAGATATTCATGACCTTTTAATTTATCATCTCTTACAACAAGGTAGATTTTTGATGTAATATCTTTTAGAAAGTCAACAGCTTCCATTGCAGAATCTCCTCCACCTACAACTGCAACTGTCATATCTGAAAACAATGGACCATCACATATTGAGCAATATGTAACTCCTTTATTGTTTAGTCTTTCTTCACCAGGCACATTAAGTTTTCTTGGTTTGGATCCTGTGGCAATGATTATTGTTTTTGTTTTATACTCTGAGTTATTGCCAATCACAACAAAATGATTTTCTTGTTTCTCTATTTTCTTAATGTATTCTTGTTTGATGTTGACCAGGTTGAATTCCATTTGTTTTTTCATTACTTCACTAAATTCAACTCCTGTGGTTTGCACAATCCCAGGATAGTTTAATATCTCCCCGCTTGACATGAATTGACCTCCTGCTTCAGCTGAGATGATTTCATACTTTATCCTTTTTCTAGAGGCATAAATTGCTGCTGTCATGCCTGCAATTCCACCTCCAATTATGATTGTGTCATACATCTTATAAGCCAAGTAGTTCATCTATTTTTGATTTGTTGAATCCAACTATCACATTTTCATCAATCAATATAACAGGAACTCCCATCTGACCTGATTTTTCAATCATTTCTTTTCTAGCTTCTGCATCTTCTGCAACGTTTTTATGTTCAAATTCAACATTTTTCTCTTTAAAATAATCTTTTGCTTTCACACACCATGGACATGTAGGTGTTGAAAAGACTGTAACTTTTGCCATTATTCTTGCCTCCATTCTCTTGTGAATATTTCACATTCACATTTCTCTTCATCACATTTGCAGGTTGTACATATTAATTTTTCGCCAACTTGTATGCATTCTTCTTTTGTCATATATTCACTCCCTTTTTTTTAATTGCTTATCAAGTACCATCAAAGCTGGTTTCATTTCTCCAACCATTTTGAGTTTTTGTACAATCTCATCTGCTGACGCTTCTTCTTCAACTTGCTCTTTTACAAACCATTGTAAAAAGTTTTCAGTTGCATGATCTTTTTGCTCTCGAGCAAGATCTACGAGAAAGTGTATTCTTTTTGTGATATGCACTTCATGATTGTAAGCTGCAGTTATTGCATCTATTGGACTTTTCCATTCAAATGCTGGTTTTGCAATTTCTGTTAATTCTACTCTGGCTCCTCTTTCATTGACATAATTATAAATTTTCATTGTATGTTCTATTTCCTCTTCAGCTTGCTTGATCATCCAATGGCTAAATCCTGGAAGATTAGTGGATTCAAAGTATGCTGACATTGATAAATAGATATAGGCAGAAGCTAGTTCTTCATTAATTTGTTTGTTTAATTCATCGGTTACTTTTTTGTTCATTTTTTTCTCCTCCTTTATTCAGGTTTGATAGCATCTTGTCCTGGTTCCCAATTTACAGGGCACACATATTCTGAATGCTCATTTATGTATTTTGCTGCCTTAATTTTTCTTAGGATTTCTTGAATGTTTCTTCCAATCGCATTGTCGTGAAATTCAAATGCTTTAACATTCTGATCTGGATCAATAATAAATGTTGCTCTAAGGCTTAAACCTTCCTCTGGAATTAATGTTCCATAAGCTTGTGTTACTCTACGAGCTGGATCAGCAAGCATTGGATATTTTATTTTGGCAATTGCATCAGAGTTTTCATGCCATGCTTTGTGTACAAAGGCTGTGTCCGTACTAACACTAATTACCTCTGCATCAAGTTTTTTAAATTCTTCATATTTATTTGCCAATTCCTCAAGTTCAGTTGGACAAACAAATGTAAAATCAGCTGGATAAAAGAATAATACTACCCATTTTCCCGTATAATCAGTTAATTTGATTTTTTTAATATCCTTATTAATAAAAGCATCCTCTTGAAAATCCGGTGCTTTATCTCCAATATTTACCATAATTTCACCTCAAAATTTTATTTTAGTATTTCCTTGATTAATCTTGGATTGACAAGCAAGTCTTTGATTATCATCTAAATCCATGTCAATTTCTTCTTGTGTTAGCTGATTGAGATTATCCAAACCTTCTTCTACCTGGATTTTACATGAACCACAAGTACCTGCATAGCATCCAAAAACAACACCTAATTTTTCACAGGCATTAGTGATATCACTGCCATCTTTAACTTCAATCTTGTTGCTATTTGATTCTATTGTTGCCATTTTCCAAGATTTCTATCTGCTTGTTCCCAATTGATTATCTTAAAGAAGTTTTCAACATATTCTGCTCTTTTGTTTTGGTATTTAAGATAATATGCATGTTCCCACACATCAAGCATTATAATTGGTTTTAATCCATCTGTTATAGGATTGTCTTGGTTTGGTGTGCCCATTATTTTTAGTTTACCATTATCTAAAACAAGCCATGCCCATCCACTTCCAAATCTTGTTAGTGCAGTTTTTGAGAATTGTTCTTTGAATTGATCAAATCCACCAAACTGACTATTGATCATATCAGCAACTTGGCCTTTGAAATCCTGATCTTTTTTAAGAATTTTCCAAAACATTGAATGGTTTAAGTGTCCACCGCCACTATTTCTAACAGCAGTTTGTGTTTCAGCTGGAATATCATTTAAATTCTTTATTAATTCCATTGGTTCTTTTTTCTGTAACTCTGGATTATTCTCCAAAGCCTTGTTAAGTTTATTCACATATCCTTGATGATGTTTAGAATGATGTATTTGCATTGTTTTTGCATCTATATATGGTTCTAATGCATCATACTCGTAATCTAATTTTTTTAGTTCAAACATTTTTACACCTCCAATTCTGTTTGTTAATTTTTCAAATATAAAGGTTTGTAATTATTTTTTTCTCCGCGTATTTTTATCACATCTGTAAAAAAAAGCCCTGCAGGAAAGAGGCGGGAACCTGCAGTGCCTTTTTAATTAATTATATAATATTTCATGGTATTGTTGCTTGTCAATTTCATCTTTTATATTGTCCTTTTCAAGTATGCCATTCATCTTTGTTATTTCTCCATTATTGTCTACACACTTTCCTTCATTACATTGAATTTTTTGCTCGATTTTGTATCACCACCTCAAAATTTTTGTTTGTTACAATCTTACCAAGTTCTTGTGTTAATTTTTCAACGTCAGCTTCATATGATTCTGCGCATTGCTGCACTGTTTCCCATGTTGCAACACAGCAACCAACGCATGGAATGCCGTGTTTTGACAATATTTGCACAGAATCAGGGTATCTTTTTACCAGATCTGCAATGATCATATCCTTTACCATCTTAAAAATGATTATTTGTGCTGATTTAATAAATGTATTCCAAATAATTTATGGGATAATTATATTTTGAACTTATGAATTATAAGTAAAATATTTATAGAAGTTCCATTTTCTTATAGTTCAATGGCAAATAAACCAAAAACATTTTCAAATATTGAAGAATTTGATAAAACATTAGGATTAAACCAAAAGCTAGCTCTTGACAAAAGAGATAATGTTATTTTGTCGATGATCCAGCAAAATCCAGATGTTTCTCAGGAAGAGATTGCTAAAATGATTAAGCTTTCCCAGCCTTCTGTTGGAGCAAGACTTAAGAAATTAAGAGATAAGGGCATTTTGCATAAAGTTAATGGGGTTAATTTTAGAGTGGTTGATTTAAGTTTGGGTTTGGTTCTGGTTAATAGTACAGACACTTCTGCTATTATTAGTGAGTTTAGGGATTGTCCTTTTTTTCTTAATGCAATGATTACATCTGGACAGCACAATTTGACATTATTATTTATGGCAACAGATTTGAAAAGATTAGAGGGAATTGTTAATCATCATTTGAGGGGAAATGAGAAAGTAAAGGATATTCAATTAAATATTGTTATTTCAACAGCAAAAGATTTTGTGCTGCCCCTAAATATTAATTATAATAATAAAAATCAGCTTGGGTGTGAGCAGCACTGCAAAGATTGTTTAGCTTGAGGATTTTTCTTTCCAGGTTGCATTAACTTTTGAGAGTAATTCTGTTAATTTTGGTTTAAGTTTTTCATTCCAAAACACAACAGAATCGTCTATAAACTGTGCTTCTTGTTTTTTGTTTTTTGTAAGGCCAATTAAGGTATTTCTTGAGACTATCTCCATTATTTGGTTTAGTAATACAATTACTTCTTGTTTTGCATCTTGCTCAAACATTTGACTTTCAGTTACGCCGATCATGGAACCTGGGTTAGGCATTACAAGCCCGTGCAAATATGATACCCATGAGTTAAATGTTGATGTTATTCTATGACACATCATTCTTGATAAGGAGGTGCTTATGAATCCTTCTTTTTGAATAAAATCTCTTAGAAAAAAGATCTTTTCAAGTTCCTCAAACGATGATTTGAATCCTAGCTCCTGCTTCATCTTAGCAAATTCTTGATCAAATTCCTTTTGTAGCTCGTTACTGACCATTGTAGGTAAAAGGGAAGGCAGGATTATATTTAAATGATTCCTTAAACGGACTTTCAGATCAAATTGCTATCCTCAAGTAGTAAAATACCGAAACATTTAAATACTCAAGATATCAATTACTACTCTAAGGTGGTTTTACATGGATGAATTATCAGAATTAGTAAAAAAAGATACAAAACACCTTGAAGAAAAAGGGGTTGAGCACGTCAAAAAGAGGGATTACTTGGAGATATACTAGGTGAAAAACCAATGTTCGAAGATGATGGCGACCAAGAGATCCTAAAAGCTCTTAAAAAAAGAAAAAAGAGCTTTGAAGAAGTCGTGAACCAAAAAAATATAGACAAAATTGAATTAGACGAAGTTATGCAAGAGGATTTTTGACAAAGCTTTTTAAAAAAGACCCTGTTCTGAGATATTATGGAATATGAACTTGAGATTAACAAAGTTATTAAACAGATTAAAAAACAGAATGCTAAGACTGTTTGTTTACAACTTGCAGATGGACTTAAGCCAAAGGCAAAGATGATACAAGAAGAGATTACAAAGGAAACAGATGCTCAGGTTGTTATATGGGCTGGTTCTTGTTTTGGAGCTTGTGATATCCCATTAGAGTTAAAGAATTTGAAAATTGATTTATTAATACAATTTGGGCATAGTGAATGGAAATAAAAATACAAGTAAATCAAAAATTTCCCTGTATTTTTAGTGTTATAATTCACCCCAAATGCTGAGAAGAAATGAGAGGAAAACAAGTTATTGTAGTTAAGGAGGTTTTATAACAAATGAAGTTTTTAATTGAATCAGATATTTTGAATAAATTGGAGCCAAACATAACGAAGGCTGTGGAATTAATAAAAAACAATATTGGTAAAAGTCAAATTGTTATCAGACACCACGCAGATTGTGATGGTTACACTGGAGCAATCGCTGTTGAACAAGCAGTTAATAGTTCTTTGATTAGTAGGAGAAAATGGTTTTATTTAAAGAGAGTTTCCTCTCGAGCCCCTTATTACGAACATAGAGACGTTTTTTGGGATATTTCAAATTATTTAAAGGATGTTTCAAAAGATCAAGCACCATTATTGATCCTTATGGATCATGGCAGCACTACTCAAAGTTTGTTTGCAATTAAACTTGCTAAACTTTATGGATTGAAAGTCATTGTTATTGATCATCATAAACCAACAATGATTGATGGTAAATCAGTTATTAGTGAGCATGCTGATGTTTTTATTAATCCATACCTGGTTGGAGGAGATTCTAATTTAACTGCAGGTATGCTTGGTGTTGAGATTTCAAGATTAATTAAGAAAAATCCAATTTCCCACTTAGCTGCAATTTCAGGTATTGGAGACAGAGCAGAAGGAAAAGAGTTTGACCAATATTTAAGAATTGCAAAGGAAAAAGGTTATACAAAAGAATTTGCTCGGTCACTTGCACGATGTGTTGATTTTGAAGCGTATTATCTTAGTGGAGATTCTAAGTTAATTCATGATTTACTACTGTCAGACTTAAAGGAACAAAAGATTAAGAGTTTTTTAATTGAAAATGAGGTTAAAAAGCTTGAAGATGAGGCAAAAGAGTCATTACTTGGTTTAACTAATATTTCGGGTCAAGGGTTTAAGATAATTGAGATTAATGTTGAAAGTTTACAATGGGGATATCCTTCACAAGGTAAAGCAACTGGTTTAATGTTTAGGCATTTTGAAAATGAGTATAATGAAAAGATTTTAGTTTTAGGGATTGGTGAATCAGCAATCACTATCAGAACTAATTTGAATAATTTCGATGTTAATGAGATAATTGCACAATTAAAAGAAAAGTGCAAGCATGCTGCTGCTGGTGGCGGTGGTCATGAAGTTGCTGGAACAATTCATTTTGTTGCTGCTGCAAAACAAGATGTGCTTAATGCTATTAAGGATCATGCAAAATGATACAATATTTGTTGATAACTCTGGTTTGTTATTTTGGCATTTATAGCAAAAACAGAGGAAGTTAAGCCTGGTAGAAAGTATTTTTTGTTCATGCGAAAAGTTGTGCTTAGCTTAATTATTGGAGTTATGTTTTATAATATCCATTGGATTTGTGCTTTGTTAGCTGCAGGACTAGTTTATTATTTTAGCAAACAGATTAAAAAATACAAAGTTGTTTATTTATTACTAGGATTGGTTTTATTTGTTAGTTCTTCTTACCAAATTTTCACTGTTGCAAGTCTGATTTTATTTTATGGTTTTGTGCAAGGAACCTTGGATACAGAAAAGCTGCTTAAGAAAAAGGTTTTTTATGTTATGGGTGTTGAGTTTAAGAGATATTATGGATTCTTGTTTGTATCTGTAATACCTAAGGTTCTTTGGAGCTTTGTCCAGATTCTTTGAAGGTTCTGCTTGATTGTTAGTTTTTCAAGTTCTATTACTATTTCTTGGCTTGAGTAGTATTCTTTTTGATTTGAATCATAATATAAAACCATTATTTCAACTGTATTGTTGCCTTGTTTTAGTTCTTCACTGTTAAATCTTAATACCAGTTCTTTGTCACCCTCAAATTCTTCAAATTCAAATTTACCCTGCAAAGTCCCAATTATTACAACTTGAACATTTTGCGGCAAAGTGGTTGAGTTCGTTGTTAAATGAATTACAATTTCATGTTCATTATCAAAGCTTACATTTACAGGATAGGTGATATTATTAATAAGTAGCTTTGGCTGATCAAGAATTGTGTACTTTATATTTGAGGTTTTAGTAATTTCTGAATTTTTAATTGTAATTGTCTGCTCAATAAATCCAGGATTTTCTGGTTGGATTGTAAAGTTTATTTGAGATGATCTTCCAATTCCAAGTTCAAGTGTGTTGCATTTATCTATGCAAATACTTAAGTTTTGTAGGATTACGTTGCCTATATTTGTTATTTTGCATGAACCTATAATTTCTTCATAAATATAATATTCTTCTTGTGATATACTACAATTCAAGTTAACATTTCGAGAATAAGCAAGAGAATCTTGCTTTACAAGATCACTTAGTAATTTGTTGATTTCTCCTAAAGAATAATTTGGATAAGTAACTGAAGAATCAAATGCATTATATGTAGCAGTGCCTCTTAGAGAGACAATACCAAAAGGCATCTCGTATCTATACATAGAATTAAGGTTTTTGTCAACTTTTATTATCCAGTAAATGTTTTTTTCTGAACTCGGTTCGAGTAATACATGTTTGTTATACGGGCTTATTATTTGTGTTCCTGATGAAGTTGATAAGCTAAGATCTGTTTCCACGTAAAAATTATTCTTATTAACAATTCTTGCGTTGATCAGATTATAAGACCCAAAGCCAACCATTTGTCTGAGCGGTCTTAGTTCAAATTCAAGTAAACTACTTTGCGCTTGTGTTCTGTCAACCATGCTAGCATTAATGTTAAGTTGTTTAGAAGTCATTTGTACATCTCTTCCAACCCACATTATGAAACTTGTGCTTCTGTTTGAATCAGGATTATTACTGAATACAACATGTGATGCATCTACAAATCCAAATTCACCATAAGTTACATCAAATGGTATCCAGCCATATTCTGGAAAATATAATTCTGCCCAACCATGCGGTTCCCACCCTTCTATTCCAAGGTAGTTTGTGTATGCAACTCCGCTTACATAACGTGCTGGGATTCCCAAGCTTCTGGAAAGAGCCATAAATAGGGTGGTGATTTCATCACATACACCATATCTGTTTTCAAGTACCCAAGATGCAGGTTGAGATGCTGTTGCTGTGATTGTGCTCATGTTATATTGCACATTTTGACTTACCCACCTAAATAGTTCAAATACAACATAGTTTAGATCATCTTGGCCTTTGGCAAGGTCAGATGCAAGCTCAATTATAAGTGGATCATCTGAATCAATGTTTTCAGTTGCTACAAGATACTCATTAAGTGAAGGATCAAATTCTCCCAAAGGAAAATCGATTTTTTCTTTTATGATTGGGAAATAATCGCTTACCTCAACTCTAGAGTCAACACTAGTTGTGAAAACAAGATCATCAAACGTGGTCCATTCAAATATGATTGTATCATCTATTGATTTTGGTTTAGGAGATATTTCCTGATTAATGATTGTTTGTTGCTCTGTGTTTTGAGGATATATTGTTAGTTGGTATTGCAGCTCTGTTAACCTTGCTGAACTGCTTTTTTCAATTGCACGAAGTTCAGAATCAATTGAAACATCTATGACCATTTTGCTTGAATCAAGGCCAAGGTTAGCACAGGCAATAGGAATGATCAAAATAACTAAAAGTAGATACACACCTCTTTTCATAATCTACTCTGAGTTTGAACTATATATAAGGTTTTTGCCAAAAATAAAAGATTCTGTTTTTTCAAACCTTTAATCAAAAACCTTAAAAACCTATATTCATTACAATGGATTATGGGGATGTTTGATGGAATGCTTGGATCTGATGAAACTTTGTTTAAGAATCCTGTTGCTCTTGATTATGATTATCTTCCAAAAATATTACCTTATAGAGAGGGTGAACAGCGAAAAATTGCTGCTTGTGTAAAACCTCTGTTTAATAGAAGGAATGGTCGTAACTTGATTATTTTTGGTAAGTCTGGTGTTGGTAAGACTGCTGCTTGCAAGCATGTTTTAGTGGAATTAGAAGAGCAAACAGATGAGATTGTCCCTATTCATGTTAATTGCTGGCAAAAAAATACTTCTTATAAGATTCTTACAGAGATGTGTGAGGAGTTAGGTTATAGGTTGACACATAACAAGAAAACTGATGAGCTGCTAAAAGTTGTGGTTACTATGCTTAACAAAAGTTCAGCTGTGCTTGTGTTTGATGAGATTGATAAGGTTGAGGATTATGATTTTTTGTATAATTTTTTAGAAAGTCTTTATAGAAAGAGTGTTGTTTTAATTACAAATCACAAAGAGTGGTATAATGAGCTTGATTCTAGGATCAAATCGAGGTTAGTCCCAGAGATGCTTGAGTTCAAGCCTTATAACGTTGAGGAGACTGGAGGGATTTTAAAGCAGAGAATTGTGCATGGTTTTCAAGAAGGTGTTTTTGGGTCAGATTCAATTAGTTTGGTTACTAAAAAAACCCATGAGATGCAGGATATTAGATCTGGTTTGTATTTGTTAAAAGAAGCTGCTAATATTGCTGAGGAAAAAGCTTGCCGAAAGGTTGATATTGAACATGTTAAGATTGCTGTTGGTAAGTTAGATGAGTTTAAGATCAAGGATAGCGGGGATTTAGATGAAGAGACTCAGAATATTTTAAAGATTATTAAGAATAATTCTGGTAAAAAGATTGGAGATTTGTTTAAGGTTTATCAAGAGGATGGTGGGAGTTTAGTGTACAAGTCTTTTCAAAGAAAGGTAAAAAAGCTTGAGAAAGGTAAGTATATTTCGGTTTTAACAAAGACAGGTGGAAAAGAAGGAACAACTTCTATTTTGAGTTATAGTGATAAGAAGTTGACTGATTTTTAAAACACCATCAAGAAGTCATCATAATCGTCAGAAGGTTCTTCATATTTTATGTCCAGATTATCTACTCTTGCTAAGAAGGATCCTTTTCTAGCTTCATGGATTAGTTCATCTATTAGTTTTTGATCACCTTCTGCAATTATTTCTACTGAACCATCTGGTTTGTTTCTAACGCAACCTTTTAGTCCAATCTGGTTAGCTCTCTTTTTTATATGTAATCTATAAGATACTCCCTGGACTTTTCCTTGGGCATTTAGGATAACTCTTTTCATTACTTTCTTTGTTTGTGATATTGATATAAATAGATTTTGTTACTTAGTCCCACCTGGCCAGTTCGTGAGCCAGTTTGCTAGCTGCCAAACAAAGTGAGTTCAAGTGTTTTCTACAAATGGCAAACTGTTCCTTACCCTGTCTGATGACGATCTAAGTCTCTCTCTCTTTCTTGGCCTTGCTGGGACTAATTTTTACAACTAACACACTGGACACTGGACATTGTGATGTGAGGTATTTAAACAAATTTGTCTGATCTACTCCCTGAGGTGATGTTAATGGAAAATACAAGTAATATCCAGGAACTATTTTTTGAGCAGGTTAAGCAAATGACTTTAAGAGGTGGTACAAATGCTTGATTATTATTCAGAAGAAGAATTGGAAAGTGGTGTTAGTGATGGTAGTGTAGCAGCTGGAGACTGTGCTTTTATGAGAGGTTATCTAGATGCAGCCTAATTATATGGATTGGAAGGATTACTCTAAAAAGGCTGATTTTTTTAATCTTTTTTATTTTCAGCAGCAAGTAAGAAAACAAAACTGTCACAAGCTATTTAAATAGAAGTTGATTACCATATATGTATGCAGGTTATGACTAAAGATGAAGTTTTGCTGAACAAAAAAAGAATAGTTCAGGGTATTAAGAAGGGTGCTGTTTTTATTCATCCTACTGACACAATTTATGGAATTGGATGTAGTGTACTAGATCAAGATGCTGTTAAAAAAGTTAGAGATTTGAAAAAAAGGAATTTTATGCCTTTTTCCATATTTGCTCCATCAAAGGAATGGATCTTTGAGAACTGCAAAGTAAGTGAGCAGGCCCAAGAATGGATAGAAAAACTACCTGGACCTTATACTTTAATTTTGGCATTAAAAAACAAGGATGCTGTAGTTCCAGAGGTTAATAATAGTCTGAACACAGTTGGTGTTAGAATTCCTGATCACTGGTTTAAAGAGGTTGTTAGTGAGCTTGGAATTCCAATTGTTACCACAAGTGCCAATATTAAAGGAGAGAATTTTATGACTGATATTGATAATCTTGATCCAAGTATTAAATCTGGAATGGAATTTATTGTTTATGAAGATGAGAAACAAGGAAAACCTTCTACTTTAGTTGATCTTTCTAAAAAAGAGCCTAAGATACTTCATAGGTAGGATCTTAACAAGATTTTTAAATAAACAGACCTTATTCCTTTTTAATATGAAAATACTAGCATTTGGGGATATTCATGGAGATACTAGGTTAGCATTAAAGCTAGCTGAGAGAGCTGAAAAAGAGAATGTTGATTTGGTTGTTTTGTGTGGAGATATTACCTATAATGAACAATCAACTGAGAATTTGATTGGACCTTTTGTTAAAAAGAACAAAAAGGTTTTATTGATTCCAGGCAATCACGAGAGTGTTGCTACATCTGATTTTCTAGCAAGGCTTTATGGAGCCACTAATTTACACGGTTATTCTATTACTTCTGGAGATGTTGGATTTTTTGGTTGTGGTGGTGCAAATATTGGCATTCACCAATTAGAGGAAAAAGAGATATTTGATTTACTTAAGAAAAGTCATGATAGTATTGAGGAAGTTAAAAAGAAGATTATGGTTACTCATGTTCATCCTTCTGGTTCAACAATGGAAAAAATGTCAAGTTTTTTCCCAGGTTCAGATGGTGTTAAAAAAGCTATTGATGAGCTAAAACCGGATTTACTTTTATGTTCTCATGTACATGAAGCTGAAGGTCTTGAAGAGATGATAGGTGGCACTAAAGTTGTTAATGTTGGAAAAGAAGGTAAGATAATTGAATTATGAAATCTTTTGATCTTGATATTGGTGAGCCGTATTTAGTGCAGATTGCAAAAGATCACAAGTGGGAAAACACTTGGGATATTGATTTGAGTTCTGATTTGCCAAACGCAGATAAGTTTATTGAGTACACAAAAGGTAGTTATGACAATGTTGCGATTGAAATTCTGTTTAAAAACAGTGAAGGTATGAAGAACATACTTGGGTTTGTTTTTAGTGACAAACTCAAAATCAAAACTGAAGCAGAGTTTTTAGAAATAATAACAAGGATTGCTAGCAACAAATCTGGTTTTGAAGACCTGGTAGGTGAGCTCAACAAAACATTATTGCATAAAGATGAGTTCTTGTTTAAAGGAATGCCTGACATGATCAGAGTTGGTGTTGTTAATCATTGGTTTTCTGTTGGTCCTTGTCTGATTTGGGAAAAAGACTCCTCAACTGTAATACCAAAAGAAGAACTGCTTGACAAATTACAGCAGAATCAGGGTTTGTTTAAATCAAGGCTAAACTATCAAGGAATTAGTTTCATATTTAATAGAAATGAGTTTGATTTTTATTATTGGATCAAACCTTCTTGTTTTAAAAAAAAAGGTGAATATTTTGTTGTTGATATTAATAAAATAATCAAACTAATGCAAAATATGTTTAGGTTTGAGTTCAGTTCCTAGAATTAAGGCATGATATATCCTTCTACTTTCTGTTTTGATCCGTGAGCTCCTTTGTAGAGAATTGAGTTTTCAGGTATTATTTCGTTTACATCTTCATTATTATTAAGCATGCATGTTATTCTAGTTGCTAATCCATCATCATTCACTCCTGTCATAAAAATACCATGATATACAAGTGATAAAGATTTAGCTTCTAGTTTTCCTCCAATAACTTGAGTTTGCTCAATAAAACACATTGAGAATTTTTTTGGTTTACTTGGGATTACAACAACAGGTCCATAATCAGGAGTTGCTGTTAAATCTTCTAAGTTGATTTTTTCAGCAGACTCAATAATTTCTAGTTCCACAAGCCTTTCTACCACAGGATCTGGGTTATATTCATCCATTTTAATCTAATATAAGGGAATTGAGTTTAATATATAAAGTTAATTATTATAAAAGAGTAAAACAGCTTAACCTTTCACACTTATCAATGGTTTTACTCTGACAACTCTTTTTGCAACATCTGAGCTGTGCATTACACCTACAACAAGATCTACCGCTTTATAAGCTCCAGGTGCCTCTTCTGCAACTCCACCAAGACTATGCCCTTTTATGATTATGCCTTTTTCTGCAAGGTGTTTGACAAGTTCTGTTCCTCGCCATTGTCTTTTTGCTTGGTGCCGGGACATTACTCTTCCAGCGCCATGTATTGCGCTTCCAAATGTTTCTTTCATTCCAGTTTCTGTTCCATGTAATATATATGAAGATGTACCCATTGTTCCACCAACTAATACTGGTTGACCTATTGATCTGTATGCACTTGGAACCTCATCCCTACCAGGACCAAATGCTCTTGTTGCTCCTTTTCTATGAACCATTAATTCTTTTTGTTTTCCTTGAACTGTGTGTTTTTCAACTTTTACATTGTTATGACCAATTTCGTAGAAGGTTTCAATTTCTTCGGGTTTTACATTTATTGATTTGAAAGCTTGTCTTGTTAAGTGAGCTATCATTTCTCTGTTGGCAAATGCACAGTTAATTCCAGCTTTTACCGCCGCCAGGTAATCTTCTCCTTCTGGGCTTTGGATTGGAGCACATACAAGTTCTTTTTCTCTAATTGGAATATTGTATTTTTTATTTGCAGCTTCAAGTGTTTTTAGATAGTCTGTTCCAATTTGATGGCCTAATGCTCTTGATCCACAGTGGATGCTGATTAAGATTTGATCTTTGAACAGACCATAAGCCTTGGCTGCATTTTCATCAAATACTTCATCAACATATTGAACTTCAAGATAGTGATTTCCTGATCCAAGTGTTCCTACTTGTCTAAATTGCCTTTGTTTAGCTTTGTCACTTACTTTTGATGGATCAGCACCTTTGACTCTTCCATTTTCTTCAATGTACTCAAGATCAGATTCAAATCCATAACCTTGCTCAACTACATATTCTGCTCCTCTAATCAGAACATCATTAATTTGCTTCATATCTAATCTTAAGTCTCCTTTTGAACCAATTCCTGCTGGAACTGTTTTAAAGAGTGCATCTGCTAATTGTGATTTTACTTTTTCAACATCAGCTCTTGTTAACTGAGTTTTCAGAGTTCTAACTCCACAATTAATGTCAAAACCAACTCCAGCGACACTTATAACTCCTTCTTGCAGGTCAAATGCTCCAACACCTCCAATCGGAAATCCATAGCCAGGATGTACATCTGACATTGCTAAAGAATATTCTTGTATTCCAGGTAAACATGCAACATTGATTATTTGTTTAAAAGCATTCCATTTCTTGCCTGCTTTAACATCAGCTATTAAATGATCAATTATTTCTTTGTTAGCATATATTCTTCCAGGAACATTCATTTCTCCATGTTTTGGGATGTCCCAAACATAGTCTGTGACTTTTTTTGCTTCATTCATTTCTTCCATTTGTATCACCTATACATCTAATAAACATTCAAAATAATGGTTTCCTCCTTCATATTTATAACTCAAACCTGAGTATGTTGCAGCTTTAACTTCTGTTTTTGTTTCATGTTTCTTAAGATTGATTTCTTCACCAATTGCTATTCCTTTTAATACAAATTTCTCATCTTGTTTAATGGAAACTTTAAATTCTGAGAAAAACATGCTGTTTATATCAGCTTGGGCTAGTAATTCATTTAGCCATTCCACAAAAAGAGCTGCTAAACTATCTGCTTCACACTTTATTTTAACTTCTTGTTTTTGATCAACCTCATCAAGGTTTATCATTACATTAAACATCGCCTTTGCTCCTTCTTCAAAAGCCTTATTAACAGACTCAGCGAAGCTTTGGATGCCAACATCAGCTTGATGTTCAAGGTATTTATATCCCATAGCTAGATTGTATTGCCAGGTGATTTAAAAGGTTTGTGTACATGATATCAAAGAAAACCTTTTTATATTTGATTATACTCCGTTTTGTTATTATGGCTGTAATGTCGTTGGTCTGGGGTATATTTAGTAGTGGGACTACAAAGCAGTTGATCACTTCTTTCTTGATTTTGCTAGTTGGATTTCTTATTGCTAAATTTTCAACAAAGATATTTCATATACTGTACAGAACAGTTAGAGGTTCAGAGTCAATTAAACTGCATGAAGAAAAGGAGCCTTTACTAAGGTTTGTAAAGTATATAATTATGAGCCTTACTATTATTATTGCACTCTTATACCTTCGAGTTTCAATTGTTGAACATCTTAAGTTAACTTATGATCTTATTCCACAAATACTGTCTATCATATTGGTAATTGTGCTCGGAATTACGATTATTGAGTTTTTTATTTTTATATTAAAATCATTTATTAAGTCTGTTGGTCTTGATGAGTATTTGGAATTGTATAATCTTGGGCATTTGCTAGGAGTTATTATTTGGATTGTGAAAGTAACAATGCATCTGGTGTTGATTGAAATTATACTAAGAATGGTTGGAGTTGATTTTACCCCATTTACAACATTTTTAAGGATTGTTTTTTATGCATCATTTGTGCTGTTAGTCCTTTTTACATTTATTGGGTTAAAATGGTTTGTAGAAAATCTGTTTGCAGGATTGTTTTTAAGAAGCATACCTTATTTTAAAGTTGGTAGAAGCATAAAATATGGTGATTTTAAGGGAGAAATACAGAGTATAACAAAAGCTGCTATAACAATTAAAAGGGGTAAGAAGATTAAATGGATTCCAAATAAGCTTATGACTCATGCTGAGCTCGAGTTTGAAGAGAAAATCCCTGAGCTTAGATCTTTGCCAAAAATTAAAAAATATTTTGTTGAGCAAAAGCCAAGTTATTGTGGTCCAGCATCTGCTGAGATTATATTAAACATATTTGGACATAAGGTTGACCAATTGGATATTGGAGAAAAATGCAAAACAGCTGTAGGAGTTGGCACTCATCCTAAAACATTAATTGGAGTTTCTGAAAAGCTTACCAAGAAAAAGGTTAGAGGAGTTTGGATTGATTATGATAATATTCTTGATCTTCAAAAAGAAATCAAGTCTTGGCTTGACCAAGGTGCCCTTGTAATTATAGATTATAAGAAAAACTATCTTTTCCCAAAAGCTAAAACTGCTCATTATTCAGTTGTTATCGCTGTTGAAGGTAATGAATTGCTAGTTGTAGATCCAAGTATGCATACAGGTGGAGTTTATTATGTTGATCCAAATAGAGTTTTCAAGGGAATGAATACTTATTCTAAGCTGATTAAAGGCAAGCGAGGATATATTGTGTTAGCACCATCTGGTACAAATGCATATTGGAGAATTGAAAATGATCTTGCTTATGCAGATATAGGATTATATGATGATTTGAACAAAAAGTTAAGAGATAAACTTGCAAGACTAACAAATAAGACTAACAATGGAACTATTTTCCCAAACAAAGTTAAAAAGTTCCTGAATAATTGGGAAAAGAAGGAAAAGATTAGTCGAGTTTGGAAGCCTTAGAATTCTTTTGTTCTTTTAATTTCCAAATCTGTTTGGTCAGTAATATGTTTTATTTTTTCTTTGTATGGACCAAGTCCTTTCCAATCTAAGATTATGAGATCTGCTTTTGGAATAGTTCTATTTATAGCCTGACCTAACAACTCAAGATTCAAATCATCAAGTTTGTATTTGGGGCATACATGACCTATTGCAATTTCTGAGTTTAAAATTATTTTTTTGAAGCTTGGTGTGTGATGCAGTCCACCAATTCCAACTGCGGTTTGGTATTGTTTTGGTTCAGATGATATTAAGTCTAGAATTGTTTTGGCTATTATGTTTGCGGCAGTTTTATCATTCCAGTGCTCTTCTGATGAACCTATCTCAATAAACATAGATGGTTTTTCGATATATGGCCCATGGTGAGTGCATTCCTGAATAATTTCAAATTGAGTATCTTTGCCGAGTTCATTTAGTTTATTAAGTGCTTTTTTTAAGTGCAAAGCTGGAGCAACAGCAAGTTCATTATCTTTGCCGCCCATCATTGCTTCTCCCCAATTGCCTTGAGTGTGCACACTTAAGGAGGAAATTTGAGCTTTTGATTCGTGCTTGGTTGCAAATATGAACAAATCTGCTTGAATTTCCTGATCCAGGTTTTCACAATCAACAGAATCTTTTTTTACGGTGTACAGTTTTGCATTTCCAAGTTTGTATACTTGAGAATCATCAAATTCACCATCTGGTTCAAATCCTAATTCTAATAGTGAGTTTTTTATGTTTAAACCTGCCAGATCCTTGCTAGATACAATTATTCCGAATTCCATTCTTGAAACTAAAGTACTTTGTTTTATAGATTTTTTGATAGATAGCTTAACACATTCCTATAAAAATTAATATCAGATAGTTTTGTAATATTATTTGTTATTGTTTTGTGATGCAAGTAAAAGCTTTTATATGCTTGTTTTTGTGTTTCCTTTAATGTTTCAGGATTATAGTTTTCGTTTACAACCAATGGATTTTCATTATGAGTTGAGAATCTTTGCCATTCATTGTTTGAATTTTTATCAATAAATGGATATGGAACATACATATGAAATGATGCTCCGCATAAAGGAAGTTGTTTTGCAAGCGCTATTGACTTATTCACATCTTTTAAGGTTTCACTTGGAGATCCAATAATAAACGATCCGAATACCCTTATCCCTTGTTTTTTAACCATTCTTATTTTATTCTTAATGTCTAAGATATTGATTTGCTTATTCATTTTTTTTAGAATATTCTGAGATCCTGATTCTATACCAACATAGATACAATAACAGTTTGATTTTTTCATTGATTTGATCATTTTTTCATTTATATCATTTAGATGCATACTAGCACTCCAACCCATATTGTGCCTTTGCATATGTTCTGAGAATTCAATTACTCTTTGATTATCAACTCCAAAATTATCATCTTGGAAAAAAATAAAATTTCTACCGAGTTTTTTTGCAGTTATTACCATGTCAATTATATTTTCTGGTGAGTGTGCTCTCCATTCTCCAAAAACCGCCTGGTCACATATTTTGCATTTGTATGGACATCCCCTACTGCTTATTAACAAGAAGGGTTTTCCATATGTTTGCAATGCATGAAATCGATAGTTTTTTGGATTAATTAGGTCAAAAGCAGGTAGTGGTAGAGAATCAAGTTTGGATACTGGCTTTCTTGTTGGAGTTTGAATGATTGTGCCATTATGTCTGTAGATTATACCTCTTACCTTGGATAAAGTTTTATCTTTTTTTAGGGTATCTAATAAATCAAACATAGTCAATTCTCCTTCACCAATTACTCCTATGTCCAAATCTAAACATTTTTTCATAGCAGAAACTGGAACTGAGGAGATGTGAGAACCTCCAAGGATTGTGATTATTTTCTTGTTTTGTTTTTTGATCCTAGAAAAAATCTTTTTAATTGATGGAAATACTGCAGTTGCTGCTGTAATTGCTACAACATCAGGCTCTGCCTTGGTTATTAATGTGATTAGCTTGCCTTCACCAATTTTCTTTGCTGGACAGTCAATTAATTCAATTTCATGATGCTTCCTAATGTAAGATGCAATGTACAATAATCCAACCGGGGGAAGAATTGCTGCAGACTCGTAATAATTAGAATATACCTCTTGATTAACAGGAGGATTGACTAATAATACTTTCATTATATCTGAGTGTGCTTGTACTCTTATAATTGTTTCTGATATTTATTGTGAAGTGTTTTTTGAAATACTGAGGATTTTGTTAATTGTTCTAAGAGATGATCTGCTCTGACCAGACCAGAACCGAAGATCCATTGATTGTCATAGTCTCTTTCTGAATCAAGGTGGTCTGCTGTGTCTTCCATTATTTGTTCCAAATCCATGTCATTGTAAACTGAAAGAGCTAATGCGATGGTTCCTGTTATGTGTGGTGTTGCCATGGATGTTCCGCTTAGGATTGCAGATCCTCCTCCAGGATAACATGACATGATATCAACTCCGGGTGCAGATATGTCATTTGTCTCACAAATGTTACTAAAGTCTGCATGTTGATTGGCTTGATTTACAGCAGCAACTGCAATTACTGATTCATCAAATGAAGCAGGGTATGAAGGGCCATATCTTTCGTTGCCTGCTGCAGCAACAACAAAATGACCATTATTATAAGCTAGTCTGCATATGTCTTCAAAGGCTCTTGAGGCATCTCTTGATCCAAGACTCATGTTCATTACATCAATTTCATTTTTAATGCACCATTCAACACCTGCTATTACATCTGCTTCTGAGCCAGAGCCATATTCATTTAGGACTCTTACAGCATATAGTGTTGAGTCAAGACTAACTCCATAATTATTTGAACAGCTTGTTCCTGCAACATGTGTACCATGTCCTTCTTCATCCATGGGGTTAGAATCTAAGTTAACTAGATCAACTCCTTTGGATTTACCAAAGTTTGATCTAAGTTCTGGATGATTGTAATCAATACCTGTGTCAATAATTCCAATTGATATATTTGATCCAGTAGATATTTTGTGTGCACCATACACACCAATGTTTCTTAAGTTCCATAGACTACTGAATTCAAGGCTGTGGTAAACATCAGGCTGATGTTTGAATGAAGGAACTTTTGACACCTTTGAAACAACATTAATTGTTGTGATTGAAGATAACTCATCTGATAGTGTTTTTGAATGCATTTTAGATGTTATTCTTTGCACATCTCCCGCAGACATAGTTACACTAATGTACGGGATCAGATCATAGACATGATCCACATTACCAAGTTTGCCCAATGATTCCGCAACTGCTGGTTGATATCCATTTTTTACACCGATAATAACACTAAATTTATCATCTTTATGTGATTTTGCAAGTTTTGCTTCGAGATGTTCTTTTCTCTTTACTTCTCTAAGAATTTTCATAAAAACAATTTTAGTTTTTTGTTAAATATGTTCTACCCAAGAATTGCCGAAAACTTTTCGGAATTAGTGAAAATACTGTATTCTTCACAGACTAGTGTATAGTAAATTTTATAAAACAAACATAATTTTGCAAGGTAAAGATGATAGTAATCTACATCACTTTTGCAACAAAAGAGGAAGCTGAATCTGTTTCTAGAGTGCTTCTTGAAAAAAAATTGATTGCATGTTCAAATATTCATTCATTTGATTCAAGTTATTGGTGGAAAGGTGAAATTATTAGCAAACCTGAGTTTATGATGCTTGCAAAAACTAGTAAAGAAAAATTTGAAGATATAAAAATTGAAGTTAAAAAGCTGCATAGCTATGAAGTTCCTTGCATTATTTACTGGGAAATTAACGGAAATAAAGAATACATTGATTGGATGAAGCGATGCGTTAATGAAGGACCATTTGATTAAGATAAATATGGAATGCCTATATTGTTGTGAAAATGGCGAAAAGAGATGGTTCTCTGAATGGAACCATGAACATCATTATAAGACGTTTCTATGCAAATGTTGTGGGAAAAAGAACTTTGTTAGAGTCAGTTTCCAAGGTTCAGGTCATGATAATTGGGGACTTGAGGATCAGGTAGATTCATAATATCTATAGATTAAATATAAAAATATCAAGTACTTTTGGTTTGCTATGGAAGATTGCATAACATGTAATTATAATAAAGATCCATCTAGTGTGCCTGGAGGAAGGATTAAAGAATATGAGTATTGGATTTTAGAACATATTAATGAACCAATACCTGTTAAAGGTTGGCTGGTTTTAAAAACTAAAAGACATACTGAAGGAATAGATGGTTTCAATATTAATGAGTCTCAAGAATTATCTGAAATTCTTTTTAACTTACCAAAAATCCAAAAGCAAATCTTTGATACTGAACAGATTTACATTTGCTGTTTTACAGAACTAGTGAATCATTTACACTTCCATCTTATTCCTCGTGGCAAGAATGAGATAAGGAAAGGTACTCAAATTGTTGATCTAATGTCTGATGTTAAAAAAAATAAAACCTTAGCAATAGACCCAAATTTAATTTTGGATTCAATTCAAGAATTAAAAAAGAGACTTTAGTTTATAAGATATTATTTAATTCTTCTACTGTTCTATCAACATGTTCTTTTTGTATTATTAATGGTGGTAGGAATCTAAGTACTGTTGATGATGCCGGAGCTGCTATTATTCCTTTTTCCTGAAGTTTTTTTAGGTATTCACTGCTTTTCTTTTTTAGATCTAGTCCTATCATTAGACCTGCTCCACGTACATCTCTTATCAGAGGAGAATCAAGATTGTTTAGTTCTGACATAAAGTAACTTCCAATTTCCTTACTATGACTTAATAGGTTGTTTTGCTCAATGTAATTGATTGTTGCAAGGCTTGCAGCACATACTAATGGATTCCCTCCAAAAGTAGAGCTGTGAACACTCTTACCTACAGTTTCTGCAATTTCTTCAGTAGTGAGTGTTGCACTCATTGCAAGACCATTTGCTATTCCTTTGGATAAACAGATTATATCTGGTTCTACATTGTAAAGTTCTGAAGCTGTCCAATGTCCTGTTCGAAATCCTGTTTGGACTTCATCAAAGATTAATACTGTTTCTGTGTCATTGCAGATGTCTCTAGCTGCTTTAAGGTATTGCTTTGTTGCAAGTTTTATTCCTGATTCTCCCTGGATTGGTTCAAGGATTAATGCGGCTGTATCTTTATTCACTGTTTCTTTTAATTCTTCCTCATCATTAAATCTGATTTGCTCAAAGCCAGGAATTAGTGGTAAAAATGGTTTTCTGTACTTAGGACTTGAAGTTGTTGCTGAGAGTGTAGCCAAAGTCTTTCCATGATAACCTAATTTTGCGGATATTATCTTTCTTCTTCCAGAATAGATCATTGAGAATTTTATAGCTGCTTCAACTGCTTCTGCACCAGAGTTTCCAAAGTAGATTCTATTTAGATTCTTGGGTGTAATACTGATCAATTTTGCTGCTGCTTTTTCACGGACTTTATTATGAAAACTCCAATGTATGTTTGAGATTTTGGATAGTTGATCTGTGATTGCGCTGTTTATAGCTTTACAGTTATGACCCAAAATACTAACCCCAATGTTTGTCATTAAGTCAAGATATTTATTTCCCTTATCATCATATAGATAGACTCCGTTTCCTCTTGTGATGTTTAGTTCTCTAACTGGAAAGGTTGAGATCATTATTTTTTTATTATCTAAGTTTTCATTATTCATTGTATCACAGTTCCTTTTTTTATATCTTTTATTGGGTGCTCAACTCTCCCATCTGTAATGTAAACTGTTGTTTGACTATTTTCAAATAGTTTTCTAAGGGCAAGGATTTTGCGTTTTATTCTGCCTTCTACTTGTTGCTCGCGCTGCTCTAATTCATCACAGTTTATTTCCTTTACAAGTGAATCAGGATCATTAAGATTATCTAATAAACCCTGAGCTTCTATTAATTGGATTATTTTGTCTGCAGGTATTGCTTGGTGAATTACATTTACTATATTATCATTTTCAGAGTTTATTGCAAACCCATTTTCATCAACTATGGGTACAGTAATTACCGGAGTGTATCCATTATCTAATAATAGCCTGAGTAGGGCGGTGTTTACAGATTTTGGTTTACCTGAAAAATCTCTTACAATTTTTAGCTTGTTATTTTCTTTAATCCTAATCCCATTGTTTCTACTTCCTTGAATTAATCTTCCATCTAAACCAGTTAAACCTATTGCGTTTATTCCATTTTGTTGACATAGTTCAACAATTCTTTTGTTTTTAAGGCCAGAGTATGCCATCATCATTATATCAAGGGCATCCTTGTCTGAGAATACACTTGAATAGCCAGATACTGATTGAATTGTTTTTTTTGGTTTGTCTAATTGCTCAGCAATTTTATCTCTTAGAGCATTTGCTCCATGAACTATTATGAATTTTTCATCTAGTTCTGATAGATCCTTAATTATCCCTTCAATGTTAATATCTGCTCCTCCTCCAATCTTTACAATTATCATTTAAAACACCTTGTTGTGTTGTTAGGTATAGGTTTTGATTCATTGTTAAATTTTTCTGAACATATTACCAATTTGTCAGTTTCACTAAGGTGCATTGTGAAATATTCTGATCTTTCATTAAAATTTGTTGATAAAAATATGTTTTTAGTTTGCATATTTACAATTACCAAATTTATTGCTTTAACAGTATTTGTTCTACATACAAGATAATCAATTCCTTTTTTAATTGCATTTAATAAAGAATCTGATCCACTTGATTGTTGTAGTTCAGAGTCTCGAAATCTTTTGATAAGATTAAATATTTTTTCAGCACCAATTCTTCCATGTTCCCTTATTCTAACTCCTCTTAATTCTCCATTAAACACAAAGACTAGTTCATTATCAGTAAACGGCATGTTGTTTTCAATTACTATGTCTTTGTCTTCAAATGCACTTCTTGCATGAACAATTAGTAAGTTTGTTTTTTCAAATTTCTCAAAATCATCTTCCCAGATAGGATTAATGTTTTTGTAAAATTTCCAACCTCCTGAAAAAAAGGCACACCCCCAACCATGGCCTTGATACTCTTTGCTGTTTTGGCACAATTTAGCAAATTTTTCTAGATAGGGAGCTATTTCAAACTCAGTGTTTGATTTGATTATTAGTATTCTACACATTTTTTATGTTGAGTTATTAAACTGGATGAAGGCCTGGAAATTCAAGTCCAAGGGTTTCTTTGAAACCACTCATTAGATTCATTGACTGAACTGCTTGACCTGCTCCTCCTTTCATTAGATTGTCAATAGCGCCCATTACAACTAACCGGTTTGATTTTGGATCTACCTCAAATCCTACTTCACATATGTTTGTTCCTGCAAGTATTTTTGGTTCAGGGTATCTATATACTCCAGTTCGCTTTTTTACTAGTCTTACAAAAGGTTCATCTTTGTAGGCTTGCCGATATGTATTCCAGATTTGTTTTTCATCAACTCCATCTTTTAAAAAAAGGTGAGATGTTGCCAAGATTCCTCTTATTAATTCAATTGAAGTTCCTGAGAAATGAACAGTTGGTTTGTGGCGAAAGTTTAGTTCTTGCTCTACTTCTGCTGTGTGTCTGTGACCTGTTGGCTTAAATGATCTTACAGCATGTGATCTTTCTGAGTGATGCGAGGCAAGGCTTGGCTTGTTTCCTGATGCCGAGCTTCCTACCTTTGCTTCAGTGATCACTGTTGATTCAACAAGGTTGTTTTTAAACAAAGGATATAGTCCTGTGATTGTTGCTGTGGCTAGACATCCTGTTCCTGCAACTAGATCTGCTTTTTTTATTTTTTCTCTATGTAGTTCAGCCATGCCATAAACAAATTTACTTAAGTATTCTGGATTAGGATGATCTTCACCATACCACTTTTGATAGTCTTCTTTTTGTCTTAATCTAAAGTCTCCGCTAAGATCAATTATTTTTCCTGCTTTTTGCTGGAGCTCTGTTATTTTTTTCATTGCTAATCCATGGGGCAGTGCTAAAAATAATATGTCTGATTCTTCTAGATCATTTATTGTTGAAAATTTCAAGTTGTGGCCTCGAAGGTTTGGATGTACATCATGGACAAATTTTCCTGCAAATCTTTCTGAGGTTACTTGTTTTAGTTTTACTTTTGGATGTCCTAAGAGAAGTCTTACAGCTTCTCCACCTATGTAACCGCTCGCTCCAACTACACTTACTTTCATTTTTTTGCCTCCTTGATTAAATAATTAACAATTTTTTCTGGAATATTAACTCCAGTTGTATCAATGCTGTTTCTAAATTCCATTGTATGATTGATTTCATTTATTATCATTCCATTGTCTGTTTCAAATATATCCATTGCTAAGATTCCACCACCAACTGCTTTAGCAGCCTTTAAACAGATATTATTGATCTCTTCTGTTATTGGGCAGTTAGTTGCCGTGCCACCTCTTGCTGTGTTGGTTATCCAATGGTCTGAAGCTCTGTAAATTGCACAAATTGTTTCATTTCCTACTACAAATGCCCTTATATCCCTTCCTGGTTTTTTTATGTATTCATTAATAAAAAAAACTGAGTGATGGTATGAACCAAGTACTTGTTTGTGTTCAAGTACTGTTTCTGCAGCAGCTTCATTATCAATTTTTGACAAGAGTCTTCCCCAAGAACCTATTGCCGGTTTTAAGACTACTGGATAACCAAATTCTTGTATTGCTTTCATTGCGCTTTCCCTTGAAAATGCAACTTTCACTCTTACCGCAGGTACTTTGTTTTTTTCCAAAGCAAGTGTTGTTAATATTTTATCTCCACATGTTCGTACTACTTTTGGTTTATTTACTATTTTTATATCATGATCATCTAGGATTTTTGTGATATGTCTTGATCTTGAAAAATTGATGCTTCTATCTATTATTATATCTGTTTCAAAGACTGGTGTTTTTTCCAAACAAAAAGTTAAATCTCTATCATCAATTCTTACTAATTCAGCTTTGCTCTTCTTTATAGTCTCAAATAGTAATTTCTCTTCACGTCTAACCCTTGAGCATATGACTCCAATTTTCATTTTAGGCTCACCATGTAATCTATAATATCATCTGTTATTTTTTCATCTAGATGAGGGAAGTAAACACTAAATTCAGGTGTATAATCTACTTCTAACACTTGTATTCCTTTACGAGATTCAAGCATATCAACACATACAAAATCTCCGTTTACTGCATTTTTTGCCTTTAAGGCCAATTTTTTGATTTTTGGAGTGACTGTGCATTTAGATATGCTTGCTCCTTTGTCTATATGAGTTATCCAATGTTTTGAATTACGGTAAATTGCATATACTTTGTTCCCTACAACAAATACCCTTATGTCTCTGCCGTGTTTCTCAATGTATTCTTGAACATAGTATACTGAGTGGTGATATGTTCCAAGATTCTTTTTATGATAGACAATTGCTTCAGCTGCTTCTTTATCATTGATTTTTGCAAGAAGTTTACCCCAAGAGCCAATGGCTGGTTTTAGTATGACTGGGTAACCCATTTCCTCGATTATATCAAGTGCTTTTTCTGGTGTGAAGGCTATTTGTACTTTTGGTGTTGGAATTTTGTTCATGATTAAGGCTTCTGTAACTGAGAACTTGCTGCCGCAGATTTGAGCAGTTCTACCTGAGTTTACTGTTTTTACTCCAAAACTGTTTAGAATATTAAGTGCATACATTGCTGTTAAATGATTCATGCATCTTTCTAGAACAATATCATGATCAAATCCATTTTTTCCTATGTCAAATAGTAGATCTTGCACTTTAATTAAGTCTAGTTCAATGCCTTTTTTATTAGCTGCAGCTATTAGAAGCTTTTCATCTTTTCTAATTCGCTCATATAGCATTCCAATTTTCATCGATATACACCCGGTAATTGTACACTTGGATTAACTTCTCTAATTATTCTCACAATCTGTGAATCTCCTAATACATTGCTATCTCTATTTTTTATTAAACTAATTACCTCACTAAAAAATTCTTCTGGAAGCTCTATTCCCATCAGATCCAGCTTATATTGTAGAGCTGGCTTACTTACAAATTTATCAATTATAATTTCTCTTTGGCCACCTACCAAATCAGTAAACCCATTTTCATAATGGTCAGGACTTGATAAGACTGCTGACACGTGTAATCCTGCATTATGAGTAAATGCATAACCCCCTACAAAGGGTTCCTGCTCTGGTATTAAAATTGCAGAATATTTTTCCACAATAGAAGATAATTCTTGAATTACATCAAAATTCCATTCATTTGTAACATTGAAATCATGTTTTAAAAGAGTACACACACTTGCAAGTGAAGCTATTCCTGTTCTTTCACCTAGTCCATTAACTGTTACATCAATTACACTTGCTCCAGCTCTGTATGCTGCAATTGAGTTTGCAGTCGCCATTCCTTTGTCATTATGACAATGTACATGAAGATCTACATCTAGTTCTTGTGATAGTCTTAAAACATAGTCATACATTTGCCAAGGTAGCATACAGCCTGCTGTATCAGCAATACTGATTCTGTCTGCTCCAGCTTGCACAGCAGCTCTTGCTACTCTTACAACTCGGTCAAAATCACTTCTAACAGTGTCTTCAGGTGTGTATCGAACTTTTAATCCATATTGTTTTGCATGTTTTATTGTATCAGTTATGATTCTTGTTGCATCTTCTTCAGATTTTCGATACATCTCTTCCATTCTCTTATCTTTAAGACTGTAAAAAATTCCAACCCAGTCTGCTCCAAATTGATGGGCATAGTCTATGTCAGAAGACACAGCCATACAGTGAACTAAGAATTCGGCTCTAAGATCAAGCATGCAGATTTTCTCAACAGCTTTTCTAATACTTGGACTAACTGCTGGGTGACCTACTTCAATTATTTCAGCACCAAATTCATCAAGAAGCTTTGCAATTTCTATTTTTTCATTTACTGTAAAGCTTACATATGGTGTTTGTTCACCTTCTCTTAGTGTACTGTCCAATATGGCAATACTCATTGACCCCAATCCTCTTCAGCCTCAGGAGCAAGTTCTAATGCTAAAGGATCCAAGGCTCTTACTTCTAGTTCAGCTCCACAATCCCCACAGTTTACAACTTCTCCCACTTCAACTTCTCCGATTTTAATATTTGCTCCACATTCTGGACAATCTACCATATTTTTACCTCCGTTTGTTTAGATTTATTCATATTATGTTATTTGCCTGTTTAATTTTTCATATTGAAAACCTTGGCAAAATAAGACAATGAAGAGCTAACGCTGTTCTAATTTAAATTTTGATTTAGCCATAATCATATTATCTCTCATTGTACACACACAAAATATATTCTAATAGTTAGATTATTTAAGAATCATAAAAGGTTATATTAACTTAATGTTATTATTTTAACAAAATTTATAAGTAATTGTTATTTCTTAATATTTAAAATGGTAACCATTTCCCATATTGTTTCAGAAAAATTGTCCAAACGCCCATTTTTGCAGGAAGCTCTTTCAAGAGGACTGATCAACTACGGTGCTTTAGCTGATGATTTAATTCCCATAGTTGAAACAACTCTTCACAAAAAAGTCAAACATTCTGCAGTGATGATGGCGATTAGAAGATATACTGAAAATGTCCGGAAAAATGAGTTTAAGCAAATTGAATTTTTTAAAGGTACAGATTTGAGTGTCAGATCTAATTTATGTGAGATTACTTTCCAGCGTTCAACCAAAACATTGGACAAAATAATGTTGATATATGATATTATTAATCCTAATCAAGGAGATATGCTTAATATAATTCAAGGTAACTATGAAATAACAATTATTTCAAATCAATCTCTAAAAAAACAGATTATCAAGATAGTTGGCAAAAGTAATATGATTAAGTGCTTTGATAAGCTTTCTTCAGTTTCAATTCGTTATCGTGAGGAGATCATTCACACACCTGGTTTTATTTTGGCTTGTGTGAAAGCAATATCCTGGGAACAGATTAATATTGTTGAAATTGTATCAGCAATGACTGAATTAACTTTTATTCTGGCAGAAAAAGATGCAATTCCTGCCTTTGAGATTCTACAAAACTTAATTTCCAGCAATTAGATGGTCTTAAAACATAGTTTTTTAAATCAACCAATTTTTATCATAGCACTTTAAGGTAATCTATCGTTACATAACCGCTTCATTAAAAAGTGGTAGTAAATTTACTACATTTTAAAGTAACAAAAAATCAAAAAATTAATATAGGAGTTGATTATATTCAAGATCAAAGGGGATGAATTTGAAAAAGTTAATTTTAATTGGTTTGATATTGTTGATAACGTGCATGGTTCTTGCACAAGAGGAAGCAATTCCTGAGCTTATTAGTGTTGAAGATCCTCAGGATGTTCCCCCAGCAGAACCTGTTCAAGAGTTGGAAGTTGAGATTGTCGGAGAAGAAAAGGGGTCAGCTATGGAAAGTTTATCACAGCTAAAAACAAAGGTGATTGGCTGGTTCTCTTTTGTTGCTAGTAGAAATTATTTATCTGCTGCAAAAAATCTTGCAAGTAATGTTTTAGGATTGAAACTATGGATTAAGATTGCTATATCTGTTGCTATTGTAATAATTGCATTGATTGTTTGGGCATCTTTGTTCAAAGATTCAAAACGTAACAATATGCGAAGAGCAAGAAAACTGCATAAAAAAGCAAAAAAAGCTCATGACAAGGGTGATGAAGATAAAGCAACTGCTTTGTATCAAAGATCAGCTGAATACCGAGAAAAAGCCCAGGAGCAATGGTAAAAATGGAATGGTTTGAAGAACTTGATTTTGATGAGAATCCTTTTGATACTAATCCAAAAAAGTATCCAGAAAAATTAGTTGGATTAACAGAGATATTTGAAGATCTTATTTATAGAATAGAATCTGGGGCAATGGTCTTTTTGGAAGGTAAAGAAGGTTTTGGAAAGACTTCCTTGCTTTGGAATGCTATAAAGAAAAAAAGAGGAAAGGGAAAGATAATTTATGTTGATTGTGATATGCTTGATGAAGACTTGAATATTGAAAAGCTAATGATCAACAGGCATGGTCTTTCTGGGAAACTGTTTAAAACAAAACCAAAAGGTATGATTCTGCTGCTTGACAATGTTACAGCACTCAGTAAACTTAATTCAGAAAGAGTTAAGTACTTTTTTGACCAGGGTTATCTTAGGTCAATTGTTTTTACTGGAAAAAGTTTTGGGAAAGTTAATTTTTCAAAAAGCCTAAAGCAAAGAATTGGAAGTAGAGTATTGAATATTAAGTCTGTTGACAAGTACCAAGCAATTGCTATTGTCAGAAACAGGATTCAAGATCTTAATATGATATCTGATGATCTTATTGAAGAGGTTTTCCAAAAATCAGGTGAGAATCCAAAAAGATTGTTAGAGAATTGTGAAAAGCTTTTTGGTCATGTGATTGAGAGTAATGAAGATAAAATAACTAAAAAGCACTTGAAAGTAATAGAGGGATAAAATGTTATGGTATAAAGAATGGGGATTTCATGATAATCCTTTTAGTATAAAACCTGCTGCTTTTAACAGCATTGTAGTTGGATATGATCTATCTGAGATCTTTGAGAAAATTGATAATGGTGAAATATTGTTTCTCGAAGGAAAATTTGGTTATGGAAAAACAACTATACTAAAGCATATTATTAGCAGATACGGTGGTAGAAGAGAAGTTGCGTATTATAATTGCAACAGAAAAGAAGGTGACGTTGAAGTTGAGAGTGTCCTGAGAGGAAAGTATGGTTTGCTTGGCAAATTGTTTCTTGGAACTCCAAATAACATGATTCTTTTGCTTGATGAAGTAGGTAGTCTGTCTGAATCTGACCAGCAGGAATTATTAAGACTTCATTCAGAAGGCAATTTAAAATCTGTTGTACTCTTCGGACCAAAATTTGAATTGGTTAATGTGATTGCAGACTTAAAGCAAAAATTGGTTGATAATGTAATTGAATTAACGAAGTTAAGTGACGAAGAGGCAATTGAACTAGTGAGACAAAGGATTGGCAATGTTAAATTATTATCAGATGAGATTATTAAAAGAGTATATGAAAGTTCTGATAAAACTCCTAGAGTGTTGCTTGAAAATCTTGAAGACTTGTGCAAATATGCTGTTGAGAATAATGAAGAAGAAGTTACAGAGGATCATTTAAAGGATGTTCTTGACATCAAGAAAACAAAAAAGAAAAAACCTAAGGCAGTGGCAGTTGTAAAAAAGAAAAAACCTAAAAAGGAAGCAAAGAAAGAAGGCAAAAAAGAAAAGGTTGAAGAGAAAACAGAAACTAAAGAGAAAGAAAAACCTAAGGAAAAAGTAAAACAAGGACCAAAGGGACTTCAAACACCTCAGGAAATTGCTGAAGAAAAAGAAGCTGAATTTTTTTATTATTGAAATGTTTTGGTGAACTTTTCTTTAGTTATTTATTTTTTTAAGTGCATTATTTTTTTTTGAAGTTTTCATCAGTTGAATAACAATACCTGCAACAATAAGCACTAATCCAATAATCGAAGCAAAGGGGATAGTTTCATTATTTAAAAAGTAGACAAATATTAGAGATAAAAAAGGATTCACATAAACAATATTTGCCATTTTATGTGTGTGTCCGATTTTCAGTGCTTTGAACCAAAAAACAAATCCGATTGAATTTGCTAAACCACCCAAAAACAATAATGATAATATTGTGGTAGGTGATGTTGGAATAGTAAATTTGGAAACCACTAGCATTGTTGGTGTAATCAATATAAAAGAGGAAGTATAATACACCAGCATACTTGTAAACTTTTCATGTTCATGCTTTTTTCCTAGTACTGAAAACAAACCATAACATATTGCTGCTCCTAAAGCAAGGAGATATCCACGAGCATATTCATTTTGAAAACTCGTGAAAGTACCTTTAGTAAAAACAATAAATGCTCCAATGAAACTAATTAGTATAGCAATAATGGTTTTTTGATTCCATTTTTCATGGAGTAAAAATATTGAAAAAATTACAATGAAAATTGGCCAGAGATAATTAATCATATTTGCCTGACCTGCAGGTGCTATATTAAAACTTCCATATAGTAAAATATAATACATATACAAACCAAGAAATCCCATACCAAACATCTTTGCATAATCTGATTTCTTATATTCTTTAAACAGTTTATACTTATTTTGGAATTTAATAATTAATGAAAGAGTTATTATACCAACAATATTGTTGTAAAATAGAATTTGAAAGTTATTAAGTTCATTCAAAGCCAGTTTAGCAACAGCAGGTACAGCTGACCACATTAAAATTGTAAGGATCAAGTAAGAATATGCTGACATCTCTTTTTTCATATCTTAACAAAATTTGCTTTAATTAAAAAATGTTTCTAGAAACAGTTTCAGTTTTCAAACAAAATAATATACTAGTGCATATTCTTTGGTCCTCCATTAATAAAGTTTTTAAATAACACACTCATTCTAGCATGTACAATGGAAGATAATCAACTTTTAAGAGAGCGGAAAAGAAAATTAGCTGAGCTTAGAAAAAAAGGTATTGAGCCATATGCATATAATTTTGATAAACAGCATTTTGCTGATAAAATATTAAAAGAATATAATAAATATGAAGATAAGAAAGTAAGTGTTGCTGGAAGAGTTATGTCTATGAGGGATATGGGAAAGGTTAGATTTGCTCATATTAATGATTCTACTGCACAGATTCAATTGTATTTTAAAAAAGATATTATTGGCAGTGATAAGTATTCTGTGTTAAAGCTACTGGATATTGGAGATATTATTGGATGCCAAGGAAAGGTGTTTAAGACAAACAAAGGTGAAGTGAGCATTGAGGTAAAAAGCTTTAGTCTGTTGACAAAATCTCTAAAACCTCTTCCTGAGAAATGGCATGGTATTAAGGATAAAGAACTTCAATATCGGCAAAGGTATGTTCATTTAATAATGAATCCTGATGAAAAACAAGTATTTGTGACCAGAGAAAAGATTATTGGTGGGATTAGGCAATACCTGTTGGATAGAGACTATGTTGAGGTTCAAACCCCAATCTTGCAACCTATGTATGGAGGTGCTTCAGCAAGACCTTTTGAAGCAAATCTACATGCTTTGAATATGCCTGTTTATATGAGAATTTCTAATGAGATGTATCTGAAAAGGCTTATTGTGAGCGGCTTTGACAGAGTATTTGAGTTTTCAATTGATTTTAGAAATGAAGGAATTGATAAAAACCATAATCCTGAATTTTTATTGTTTGAAGCAATGACTGCATATACAGACTATTTTGACGGTATGAAATTGATTGAGGATATTACTGAGCATGTTGTTAAGAAAGTTAAAGGTACAACAAAAGTTAATTATCAGGGAAAAGTTATTGATTTTAAGGTTCCCTGGACCCGAATTTCTGTTAGAGAGTCTATTTTAAAATATGCTAAAATTGATATTGAAAAAGTAGACGATAATGAGCTAAAAAAGATTTTGGATAAAAACAAGATCCAACTAAAAGGGCAATACACTCGAGGAAATGCAATTTTGGCTTTGGTTGATGAATTTTGTGAACAGCATTTTGTACAGCCAACAATTCTTTATGATTATCCAAGGGAAACTTCTCCACTATCAAAACCAAAAAGAGATGACCCAAAATATACCGAGAGATTTGAGCAGTTTGTAAACTGTTCTGAATTAGGAAATAATTATACAGAGGTTACCAATCCTCAAATTCTCAGAGAGAATTGGGAAAATGAAGAGGATGCATTGAGTAAAGGAGATTATGAGGCAATGAGAATGGACTATGATTACCTTAATGCTCTTGAAGTTGGAATGCCTCCAGTTTGTGGGATTGCAATTGGTATTGACAGATTGATAATGATTCTTACTGACAAAATATCTATTAGAGATGTTATTTTGTTTCCATTTATGAAACCATTGGACATGCCAAAGCCGCAGCTTCAGACTGTCCAGCTTAAAGATATATCCGGGAGTAAAGTTATTGTAACAAAGGGAGCTCAAGATCTGGGTTTAAAAACAGCTTATGCAATAATTGATGGAGTTAATGTTAAGTCCAAACATGAAGAGTTGGAAAAACAAAAAAAGAAAGCTGGTATTCTAAAGGCAGATACAGGGAAGTTAAATGGTATGCAAGAAGCTTATAGATCATTTGGTATTGATCCAACTAAGAGGATCCCTAGTGCAGAAGCTTTGATAAAAAGAGTTGAACAAGGAAAAGGGATATACAAAGTAAATACGTTAGTAGATGCTTATAATCTTTCTTCTATTAGAGAAAGTTTACCAATGGCTGCTTATGATTTAGTCAAAGTTAACTGGCCAATCAAATTAAGAGAGGCTAAAGAAGGCGAAGAAATAACTATTATTGGTGGGGATAAAAAGAAAACAAAACAAGGAGAGATTATTTATGCTGATGAATCAAGAGTGTTATGTTTAGATTTTAATTATAGAGACTGTGATTTTACTAAGATCACAAATAAAACTAAGCAAGTTATTGTTTTTGTTGATGGATGCATTGGAGTTAGTGATGATGAATTATTGCAATCTCTTGATAACACGTGTGATTTAATTACTCAGTTTAATGGTGGGGAGGTTGTTGAGAAATGTATTGCAGGAAGAGAAGCTTTATCTGAAAAAACTTCCTTGTCAAAACCTCCACTTACAAGAGAGCAAGCATGGGCACTTATTAAAAAGTACAATAAGCATGAACCAGATACTTATCATTTTCTTGAAAGTGAAGCAATAATGAAGGCTTTGGCTGAAAAGCTAGGTGAAGATGTTGATGCTTGGGGAATGCTTGGTTTATTACATGATGTTGATTGGGGTTTGACTAAAGATAATGTGAGTGAGCATACAGTTAAGTCTATTGAGATTCTAAAGGAAGCTGGATTTAAGGAAGATTTTATTGAAGCTGTTGCATCCCATAATTATGGCTGGCCAGGTGGACAGTGGGCAGATAAGAAGAGAACAAAAAAAGTTCATTTTGCCCTTGCTTGTGCAGAAACCCTAACTGGATTAATACATACTTATGCTTTGATGAGAAAGGATAAAATACAAGGCATGAAAGCAAAGGGTCTAAAAAAGAAGTTTAAGGACAAGAGCTTTGCAGCTAAGGTAAATAGAAATATCATCAGAGAATGTGAAAAGATTGGTCTGAGTATGGATGAATTTTTTAATCTAGCAATTGATGCTGTACGCAAGATTGCAGACCAAGTAAAGCTTAAATAGTTTTATTATACTTTTCCTTTTATTTTTTCTTTAAGATTTACTATCTTGTTAAAGACTTCTTCTTTTTTCTTTTTTGGTAAAAGTGTGTATAACTCATTTATACTCAAATACAGAACATGAGCTCTTTTATAGTCCCTTATATTTACCACTTCTGTTGCTTCATCCAAAAGCATGTCAATTTTTTTGACTGGATCTAGTTTTTTATCAGTTGTGTCAGCTACTTTAGCTATATTTTTTGGAGCAATTCTTAGGACATATTTTTTAATGATGTGTTTTTTGATAATTGTATTAAGCAAGACTATTAGTACAGCAAAGAATGCTACATAAGCTACTAACAAAATCAAAGCTGAAACCTGGCTTACAAAGTAACTTTCTGAGATTATTGCTGGAAGCTTGGCATTAAATAGTATGCTTCTTCTAAGCAAGAATTGACTAATCACAAAAGGATTAAATCTAGCAATATCAATGAAATGCAAAGGCATTGATTCCAAAGGTAATATTACATCTGACAAGAACAAACTGATACTTGTGAAAGATATGGCTGCGAGTGTTCCTGTTTCAGCTGAATTAAATGCCACACCAATCAGTATTCCTATTAATGAGAATAAGATCGTGATCATGAGCAATATGATGCTTGTTGGTAGAATGTTTGTTAGAACATTTACATCAAATACAAAGTATGATATGCTTAATATTAAGATTAATTGAAGTACAACAAGGATTAGCGTGCTTAATAGATTTGCCACAAGATATAGTATGTCAGGATTTGGAACAATTAGATTTCTAAAGTATGCTTTAGAACGTTTTTCCATCATAACTATTGTGGATGAGAATAAAATTGATACTAGCATCACAACTAGTGCAACTATGCTTGGGAACATGTAGTTTAGATAGGTTTGAGATACAACTTCCTCTTTTGTTGTTTTGATAGGACTTACAATGGTCTCAGTTTCTGTTATTTGAATTTGATCAATATCTTTTTTGATGTCTTCCAATCCAGATTTTACAGCCATTAACTTGTTTAAACTGTCTTCAAGATCTTTAGTGCTATCACTAATTCCTCTTGTAACCTCGGTTTTCTTATTCGATGCAGATTTTAGTTTGTCCTTTGTTGAGGCAAGTTCAGTTTCAATATTGTCTACTGCTGATTTTAATGAACCAATTGTTTCACTGTTCAAGTCTTCCAATTCTTCCTGAATGTCCTCTAGATTGTCTTCCAGGTCTTCAACATCAGATTCTGTTGAGGTTCCATTTAAGGTAGAGTCTCCTATATCATCAATAATATCATCCACAAGATCAAGGCTTTCGTTTAATAACTCATTTAAACTGCTGTTTGAGGCAAGTACTGAAGAACTTAGTGTTGTTTCAACTTTTCTTAGGTCGCTGATTTTATAGTTTTCTTCATTGATGTCAAAATCCATTTCCCCAAGATTTCCTTTCATTTTAGCCTGGGTTAATTGAACTCTATCATTAATTTCAACAAGTTCAGTGAATTTTGGATTTTGTTCATCTATAGTTGTTTTTGTGTTATCAAGTGTGTTTAGAATGACTGTTGTGAGTTCTGCACTTATTTCTTGAGTTCTAGAAGCAACTTTTGTAGAGATCATATCAATAACACTATCTGCAAGATTCATTCTAGATGGATCAACATAGAATTTTATTTCATTACTGACATCGGGTTTACCTGCTTCTGCAATTTCAAAGTTTTTGGGAAAGGACATGCAGATATTTACTATTCCTTGCCTTAGATTGTCCTGACATATTAATTCAGTATCTGTTTTTAATATTCTAAATTGAGATTCTTCAAGTTTGGCAACAAATGAGTTAACTAGATCGTTGTATTCAGGAGAGTATACACCGATGTTGATGCTATAATTAGAGGCATTATTAAAAGCTAGTCCAACAAGTAATGTTATTATTAAAGGCCCAAATACTGTTATCAGTGCAGATACTTTGGATCGGATTATTAATCTAAAGTTCTTGGTTATTACTCTAATCAGTTTGTTCATTTTTCCCTTTTATGAGTGATTCAAATACCTCTATTAATGACGGTTTTGCTACCTCAATGTCTATTATGTGTTCTTTTTGTTTTTCAAGTATGTGCAATATCTCATGAAGCACCTTTATTGAGTCTGGTGTATAGATTATCAGTTTGTGACCCTCATTTTTAACTTCTTTAACTACTGTTTTTTTGGATTTACTTAATTTTTTAATAATTTGGCCATATTTTCCAGGATATGTCTGAATATGAATTTCTTCATTTTTTGTGTACATGCTTTTTATTTGATCTGGAGTTCCAACTGTACCTAGCTGTTTTTTATGTAGAATTCCAATTCTAGTACAAAGACTTTCCATATCTTTCAAAAAGTGAGATGCGATAATTATTGTGGTTCCCTGGCGGTTAATCCTCTTGATTAACTCAATCATTTGAGTTCTAAGCAAAGGATCAAGATCAGAAGTTGGTTCATCTAGAATTAGAACGTCTGGATTATGCACAAGTGCACAAGCAATGTCCAATCTTTTGAGCATGCCACCAGATAATTGTCCAGCTAGGGATTTTTTGCAATGGTCAAGTCCAACTAGCTCCAAGACTTCTGACATGTTTTTTTCTCTAATTTCCTTTTTTATTCCATACATTGAGCTAAAATATCTTAGATTTTCATCAACAGTTAATTTAGTGTAAACAGAGGGGTCTTGGGCAGCAAAACCAAATATTTTTCTAACTCTTAATTGATTACTTTCAACATATTTGTATTCTGTTTTTGGCTGGGTTTCTTTGCCTTTTTTCTTTTTTTTCTCTTCTAAAAACCGGTATTCAATCTTACCTGTTGATGGTTCAATAACACCACCTAGCATGTTTAGAAATGTTGTTTTTCCACTTCCACTTAAACCCACTATTCCAAAGATTTCCTCTTTATTTATGTCCAAATTCACATTATTGAGAACTAATAGTTTTCCAAAAATTATAGTAAGGTTTCTAACTCTAATCAAGGCATCTTTAGCCATAGAGCTTTTTATTTATTATTAATTATTAAATTTAACGCTATCATTTAACAGTGGGTACTTACTTTTTTAGTTTTACATATATGAAATCAATCAAAAGATACAATACTACAACTAATACTGCTCCTGCTAAGAAATAGACAGCATAGTTTGGATTAGATACCTGGATTTCTGAAGCTAGGGGAGCTGCAGCAAGTTCTCTTGCACCTTCTAGCATTACATCTGCAGCCATAGCTTTTGGGGCTGCAAAAGTTTTATTCTGGTATGTTTGCAACATGGCTGCTGTCAAGGCTGTGAGTGTTATTGCTGGTAGAATAGATTTTAGTTTTTGCTTGATTCTTGGAACCTTACCAGGCGTTATTATTATGTATTTGTTAGCAATAGAATAATGGTTTACTTCTTTTCCTTTTTTACTATAGTGATATTCATCAGCTAAGACTAGTTTTGCTTTCAGCAGATGTTTTATGTTGTAGTGAACTGTTGAAAGAGGGATGTCTAGCTTTTTTGCAAGCTCTGTTTCTGTGGCTTTTTTCTTGCTTAAATAATCAAGAATTTTCCTGGATGTTTCATTGCTAATAACTTGAGCCAGTTTTTTTGATTTGCTATCGCTTAAAGACATTAGCAAGAATGATTCTTCTGCCATAATATACTAGAACAAGGTTTAGTATTTAAATATTAAGTTAACTGCAATGCGGATTAAAGTGATCAACACAATGATCTTAATCTACAAATACTTTACAAGATAGTAATCAACGATATCTTCTGGCCAGCCTGCATCTAGTAAGGCCTTTTTAACAAATTCTCGACTAATCCCTCTTGATTTACAATTTTTAACAAAATTCTCAAGATCAGTATGATGATGTTCTTTAGTAATACTTTTTGTTTTTTGTTTTTGGTGGGAGATGTATTTTTCTATGTTTTTCATAGAATTCATATGATCATATTTTTTGTAACCTATGATTGCTCCAACAAATGCACTGATTACTACAAGGAAGATTATTATCACAAATATTTTGCTTATTTCTTTTTTGTGTGTTTGAGGTGCTTCCTGTTCGGGCTCTGCATTTGGCTCTTGCTCTACAGGTTCTTGGATAACCTCAATTTCTTCTTGTTCTGATTCCGCTTCTGTTTGCCGCACCTGAGGTGTGATTGAAACGATTGCAAATTTGCTAAATGAAACACTTGTTGCCTGGTACTGATAATAACCAGATCTTTGACCAATTAATTCAGTTGGAAGTTGGATCCATTTAGTTGTATATTTGTACAGTTTTATGTGTGATGCTGAACTTGAATTAGCTGTAATCCAAGATCTTGGTACTTTGAATTTGATAGATACTGATTCATAGTCTGTATCTTCAATATCTTTCTCAGATATTTCAAGGATTTTGTATAGAGTGCTGTTTGAGACTATTGTTTCAGTATCTTTCAATGATTCAACAGTTAGTTCAACACTACTTGTGTTTTTGTTTAATACAAATGTTAAGTTTGTGAATGCAATCTCATCATTATTAATACTCATGATGTTTTCTGTGCTAGATTTAACATCTATCCATTTTTTGGATGCACTTGGATTTGGCACTGTTGTTATTGAACCGCCTCCACCTCCACCACCTTCTGAACTTCCAGCTGCATTTATTGTGAAATTGTGAGTAAATTCTCCACTTATTCTATTGGATCTGTCAATACATTTTATGTAGTATGTTTGTGCTCCGTTTGATAGACCTCCAACATAGACTGTATGACTTAAACCAGGTTCATCAAATGTACCGTTCATGTCATAGTAATTTGTTCCATTTGTCATATAGTATCTACAAGCTGCCCATTCACTTGTGGTTAGTCTAAGACTTGTTGATGTATCATATACTGTACCCTGTGGTTGCCATTCAGTGATATTTGGAGGAGAGATGTCTGATGATAGGTTTAGTGGAGTTTTGGTTAATAACTCCACACCACCTATTGTTGTGTTGATAGATACATCAGGGAGAGATATGTTATACGACAGATTGTAGTTAGAGGTGTTGTACGTCAAATTCAGTATAGCATATCCACTTCCTGTTGAACCACTCCAAAGAGTGGTTTGATTGTCAATTATGGTTAAGTTTTTGCTTACTTCAGGGAGTCCAGAGTAATTGATTATGTAGATTGGGTAGAATCTGGTTAGTTGTCCTGATAAGCTCAGATTAAGGAATTGTGCAATTCCATCAATAGTTGATGTTCCACTTGTGTTTAGCTGCCTTGTGATATTTGTGAATTCTGTGAAGTTGGCAGTTGTATTTGTTAAGGACAAATCAATTATTGTTGAGTTTATCAAAGTGAGGTTTGAATTAATGGAGGTAAACAAGCTGATGTTTGAGTTTTCCATTGTTATTGATGAGGTTGTTGTACCTATTTGCATTAATCCGATTGTTGTGTTGGTTAAAGTTAGTGTTGTGCCTGCAACTAGGCTAATGTTGTTAAGGCCAGTTGTTAATGTTGTAAAGTTAGTGTTTTGTGTTGCTATGTTTAACTGTACTATTGAAAGAGCTGAATTTGTTAATTGAATTGTTCCGTTGTTTAGGGTTATCATATCCGAGGTAAGAGTGGATATCTGGTTATTTGAACTACCTCTTATTGTTATATTCCGGAATACAGAATTGGAAATAATTGAATTTGTAGTTCCAGATAATTCAACATTGGTGTTGGTTGTGCTATCATTTATGTTTAGCATGAATTGATTTGAGAAGTTAAATGCTGTGCTTGAGTTAAATGTTGATGAAAGGATAGATATGTTTTGATTATTGGTAAACATAGATTGATGATTTGTTAAAACAACATCTGATCTATCAAAATAGTAGTCATATCCCAAACTTTCAATCACAGATGAATTTGTTAGTGTTAATGTGCTGACGTTTGTGGCTGTAATTCCAGTGCTGAAGTTTCTAAAAGCACAGTCAATGATGTTTAGACTGTTATAGTTTTGAGTAGAGAGTGCTGTTCCAATTATTGTTCCTCTAACTGGATAATTGCTGCAATTTAATGTTATTGAATTGTTCATTACTTCAAAACAAACTCCACCACCAGAGTAGCTGATATTGCTTTGTATTGTGTATGAGTTGTAGAGTTTTCTACAGTTGTCAAATGTTGAGAAGTTGTATGGCCCTGATTCTGCGCAGTACCCAGATGCATAGCAGCTCGTGACATTAAAGTAATATAATGAAGCTGATGCAAGATTTGAGATTGAAACTTGATGTCCACCTAGAGTTACAGATGTGTTTGTTGATAGATTTCCAAGGTTGATTGAGGTTCCATAGTCTATTGTTGAATTTCCTGACAACATTGTGTCCCAATTAATTATTGCTGTTTGGTTTGAAACTGATAATGTACTTACATTTTCAATGCTGCTTGTTGCATTAACAAAGACTGTTCTCATTTCCTCTGTGAAATTGTCACAACCAGAGGTTAGGTAAGTGTAATTATGATAACCACTGCTTACAACAACAGGGTTTGTTGTATTTGTGCCGTCAAAGTATAATGTGTAATTACATCCAACATCACCTACATTTGTTTCAGATGCTGATATGTTAACTCCTTCAGATGTTACCTTGGTTTCGTATGTTCGAAAGCCAGTTAATACTCCGTCCTCTTCTCCTGCAATTATGTGCCAAATTCCTTGATGATGAAATACTGTTGGTGCAGAGTAGGCTCCAATGTCAGAAAGTCCAGTTTCAATTGCATTGTAGTCTGACCAAGCATTTGTTTGCCATATTTTAGCATGGAATCTACCAGTGGCATCTCCTGAGATTAAGTAAAACTCACCATCTTTTTGGAATGCAGAAGGTGTTGAACCCCAGTCTCCGATTGACAAGCTTGTATTTATTGTATTATTTTGATCCCAACCGCTTCCATTCCAGTTAAATCCATAAAACCCTCCAACTTCTTCTCCTGAAATTAAGTATACTGTATTGTTCATTTCAAATACTGTGAGTGTGGAATAGTCTCCTATATCTCCAAGACCTGCTGATACTGTGCTATTTGCAGTCCATGTTGAACCACTTCTATGGTAACCACTAAAGGTTCCATCTTGTTGTCCAATTAAAAGATACCAGTTTCCATTTATTTGGAATGCTTTTGGAGCCGCAAAGTTTTCTGTGGATAGACCAGATAATATTGATGAGTCTGTTTGCCACGCTGAACCAGACCAGTTGTACCCGTATAATAGACTTTGTTCTCCTCCAATCAAGTACAAGGTTGTGCCCATTTGGAATATTGTGACATATGAATTTGTTCCTAAATCAGATAGTCCTGATGTTATTGCTGTATCTGATAGCCAGCCACCTTCAAGATTAGAGTATTCTGAGTTTATTGTTATGGTCATGTTGCTTGTTGGTTTTTTTATGTTGAATGGCTTGTCAATTGCCGAAACTACAACAATTAATAGGAAAATTATAAGGCCCAGGAAGAGTTTATTTTTTCTCATTTTCTTCCTCCTTGATTTTTTCCATGACTAAGGCTTCAAATGCATGGCTTTCGCTTGCATATTTTTTATCTTTAATTTTCTTGTAAACCCATTTTAGAATATCTTCATCTACTCTTAACCATACTCGCTCCTTTTTAGGATTAGGTTTATTCATGTGTCAGATGACACAAATTGTGCTAAATGACAATATAAATGTTTTGGTTTTTACTAGTAAAAAGCTTCCAAAAATTATATAAGCAATTAAGAAATTGAGAATCACATGCATTTTGTTATTGAGCTTTTAATGGTTTTAATCATTGTTTTAATTACAACAGGGATCAGTATTTGGTTCCAAAGAAAAGGAATTGATTATCTAAACAAGTCTTGGGTTATTTGTTTAATTTTATGGCTAGGTTTCTTAACAATGCTTATTGTTATGAAGAAATATTTATTACTAGTTGTGAGCAAAGTCCAGGTTGACACTGTGCTGGTTTTTATGAGTATGTTCTTATTTTCTTTTTTTCTGATTTGGATCATTAAAAAGAAGTTTGTTGTTCCAAGAAAAGTTAAGAAAAGATTTTCGCATCTTTATTTGTTAGAATTTAATAATAGTTTTATGATAACAAAAGTTTTTGACATCATTTTTCAACAGGTTTCAGTACTTGCTGCAATAAGGATCTTAGTTTCAAATGGTTTTAATAACATACAAATTATTGGAATGTTTTCAATTGTTTTTTGTGTTTTTCATATTCCTCTGCTGCTACACGCTGGAAAAGCAGCTTTATTTCACATTTCAGTATCTTTACCAGGCGCTGCTATTATGACAATACTAATTTTGAATGTTAGAGATGGTTTTGTTTATTCATTATTGCTTCACTGGTATGGTTATGTTTTTGCAAGATTGTTTTTTGGTTTAATTTATAGAAAAAAACAATAATAAGGGAAATTATTTTATAGATTACATAGTTTAGTTTGATTATGATGCAAGAATTCACTTTTCAAACCTCAAAAAAATATGAAATAGTTGATGTAACTTCAATAGTGCAGAATATTGTCAATGAGTCAGAAGTTAAAGAAGGTATTTGTGTCGTTTATGTACCGCATGCTACAGCAGCTGTGATTATTAATGAAAATTATGATCCTAATATTTGTGATGATTTGCTTGATTCTTTAAGGGATAATATTCCCGAGGGTAAATGGCGGCATGATAATATTGATGGGAATGCTGCTGCTCATATTAAGGCAGCTATTGTTGGGCCAAGTGAGACTTTGATTATTAAAGATGGAAAATTGGTTTTAGGAACATGGCAGAGCTTGATGGTTGCTGATTTTGATGGTCCTAAGCAGAGGAGAGTTGTTGTTAAGATTGTTTAAGGCTAAAAGTATCTAGTCCAAGGCCAGAGAGATTCTGTCCATTTTGTTGTTCTTGCTCCTTTTTAAGTTCCAGAGCCTTTACATAAGCTGGATCTCTGTTTAGAAAATGATATTCGTAATTTATTGGATCCTGCAAATAACATTCGTGGAGTTCTTTTAACCTAACCGCAATATCTTTACTTACAATAGTTTGAACAGAAGGATGGGCTACGAAGTCATCAACACTGTCAACACAATCAATAAGGTAAGTGAAAATAAGATCTCTAAATAATTTGTACTGCTCCAAAGGGAAGTTAAGATTACCCCTATTTTTTGAATAGATATTATCGTTCATTAAGGGAGATTCTGCCAGAGTTAGATACAAAGGTACATAATCCGGATTTTGCTTTTTAACATCCATTCTTGCTTGATATACTAATTCGTCTGTCTGACTCTTTTCTAGAGTAAAAGTTGAAAGATTTACGTCCATAAAAAAACCACATAGAGTCCAAATAAAATCAAAAACATCTAATCTTGGATCTTGTTTGGTTCCATGTTTCTCAACAAGCTTTGCTGCCCTTCTAACAAACTCCCATTCAACTACAACTGACGGATTTTTCAATCCAAGTTTTTTAACAAAGTCTGGGTCAAATTCATCTAGATTGTATTCAAATGTGTATTCAATAACAGATTTATGAGCATAGGCATGTGCAGGTGTTGTAGGGAATAACTCGGATATAACTAACTCTTTGCTTGTGGTTTTGTCTATTAGACCAGTACCTTCATTTATCATGAAAGATCTTCCGACATCACATGTTGCATATAGGACAAAATCAGCAAGTAGTTCAGGTGGTTTTTCTGATTCTTCATTGTCTGGACGTAATTCTGATAGTTCAAAAGAGAGGTCATAATCACAAATTTCAAATCTTCTTAAGATTGCTTCAAATTCCCGTACTCTCGATTGAAATACATTTAATACAAATTCAGTATGTAATTCATCATAGAATCTTACAAATTTCCCAATTGAATCTATCCTCCTTAATCCTGCTCTTGAGTATTCGTCATGATTGGATTTTTTACTGTAATGCAATGTATCTTCATTAAATCTAAAAAACTGACCTTGATTTAATAACAGAGCTGAGAATATTTCTTTTTGTCGAGCATTCGCCAAGACAAGTTCTGCTCTTAAATCAAATTCAACAAAAGAATCATTTGCATCCAAGGGTCCATGGTATTCAAAATGATTAGGATCACCATATATCCCTTCAAACACTACTCTTACTTCTAGACCATCAAAAGTTTCAAAATGTCCTTTAACACTAAGAGTATCATCTTGTTCTTTTACACTTTCAATTAAAAAAGGCCTATAACCTTGTCTATTTACAAAGGCATTTATTCTTAGTGTGAGTTCATCATCATATGTAGGAAATGAAAAGGAAGTACCTAAATCAAAAAATTTGTCAATGCCATTAAATAGATTAAATATCTCTTCCATAGTATATCAAAAGGGAATATTTTACTAGATAAAAAGATTATTGAAATTTCAATCAAAAAGTGGTTGTCTGTTCATAATTTACCCAAAATATTTATATAATCCCTTTATTTTCTTGTTATAAAATGGTTGCAAAGAATATACTTGGATTTGAAGTTTTAACTACTACAACCACTACAGCGTAAGCTGTTCATTGTTTCTTTTAAATTTAGATGTTTTTAAAAAGATATAAATAAAAGATTTCAAACTAAGGAGGATAAGGAGCAAAAATGAAAATCAAAATAGAATTTCCAGATGGATCAAAAAAAGAATATGAAAAAGGCATTTCTGGCCTAGATATTGCTAAATCAATAGGGGAAAGGCTTGCAAGAGCAGCTCTAGCTATTGAGGTAGATGGAGAAATAAAAGATTTAGATGTAAATATCAAAAATGATTCAAAGATAAGAATTATTACATTTGCCGACAAAGAAGGAAAAGATATATTCTGGCATAGTGCTTCTCATCTTATGACTCAAGCTGTTTTGAGAGTTTTTAAGGGTCAAAATATTGGTCTTGGCGTTGGTATGCCTGTTGAAAATGGATTTTATCAAGATTATGGTATAAAAGAATTACATCCAGAAGATCTAAAGAAGATAGAAAAAGAGATGCAAAAGATTGTAGCTGAGAAATTGGAAATTACTCAAAAAGATATTTCAAAAAAAGATGCACTCAAGTTTTACAAAAAAGATCCTTATAAGATAGAACTAACAAAAGCTGTTCCGGGTAATAAAGTAAGTATGTATTGTCAGGGTGAGTTTGACAATTTATGCAAAGGACCACATGTTCCAAATACTTCTTATCTTAAGGCATTTAAGTTAATGAAGATTGCTGGAGCTTATTGGAGGGGTAATTCTAAAAACAAGATGCTCACAAGAATTTATGGTGTTGCTTTTCCAGATAAAAAGCAGTTAAAGGGTTATCTTAGATTACTTGAAGAAGCTGAAAAGAGAGATCATAGAAAGCTTGGTAAGAAACTTGAATTGTTTAGCATCCATGATGAGGGACCGGGATTTCCATTCTTTTTACCTAAAGGAGTTGTGCTATGGAACCAATTAATTAGTTTTTGGAGGAAGCTGCATGATGAAGCTGGGTATGTTGAGGTAATGACTCCTGTTATTTTGCATAGATCTTTGTGGGAACAATCTGGTCATTGGACAAATTATAAAGAGAATATGTACACTTTAAAGATCGAGGATCAGGATTATGCAATTAAACCAATGAATTGTCCTGGAGGGATGCTTATCTACAATGAGAAGATTCATTCGTACAAAGAACTTCCATTAAGAGTTGGTGAATTGGGACATGTTCACAGGCACGAGATGAGTGGTGTACTGGCAGGTTTATTTAGAGTTAGGGCTTTTACCCAAGATGATGCACATATTTATATGACTCCAGATCAAATTAAGGATGAGATAATTAAAGTTATTGATCTGTCTGAAAAGTTTTACAAAATATTTGGTTTTGAGTACGAGATTGAACTTAGCACAAGACCTGAAAAATCTATTGGAACTGCTAAACAATGGGAATTTACAACAGCTCAGCTTAAAAAAGCTCTTGATGAAAAAGGCATAGACTATAGGATCAATGAAGGAGATGGTGCTTTTTATGGACCAAAGATTGATTTTCATCTCAAAGATGCTATTGGTAGAACCTGGCAGTGTGGTACAATCCAATTAGATATGAGTCTTCCTGAGAGGTTTGATTTAACTTATGTTGGTGAAGATGGAAATAATACACATAGGCCTTTCATGATTCACAGAACAATTTATGGCAGCATTGAGAGGTTTATGGGGATATTAATTGAGCATTACGCAGGAAAATTCCCATTATGGCTAAATCCTGAGCAAGTTAGGGTGATTGTGGTATCTGATAAGTTTAAACCTTATGCAAAAAAAGTGCTGCAGCAATTTAGAAATACAGGAATCAGAGCACAAGGAGATTTTCGAGCAGAATCTATTTCAAAGAAGATAAGGGAAGCTCAATTGGATTATGTTAATTACATGATTGTTATTGGAGAAAAAGAAGTAGAAAAGAAGACAATTAATGTAAGAACCCGGGATAACAAAGTTCTAGGTGAACTTGATCCAAATAAGTTTGCTAAAGATTTGCTAAAAGAGATTAAAGATGGAAAATAAATTTTTATTTTTTTTATTCCTTTTAACTTTTAAAAGATTGAATATTTCTAAACCTTTATAAACAATATATTCTTACTGATATATATGGTATTAAATAAGCTTGGAGACTCGCTCAGAGCGACCTTAGAAAAGGTTGCACAGTCTGTTTTTGTAGATGACAAACTAGTAAATGAGCTTGCCAAGGATATTCAAAGAGCTCTTTTGCAGGCAGATGTTGATGTAAAGCTTGTTTTAAAGCTTAGTGAGGAGATTAAAAATAGAGCTCTTAAGGAAAAAACACCTCCTGGAATAACTAAGAAAGAGCATTTGATTAATATTGTTTATGAGGAGCTTGTTAAGTTCTTAGGCCAAGAAGAAGGTAAGATCGAGATTAAGGAATCAGCAAAAATTATGCTTGTTGGCCTGTTTGGTTCTGGTAAGACAACTCAGGCTGCTAAGATTGCCAAATATTTTCAAAAACAAGGTCATAAAGTTGCAGTTGTGCAGACTGATACTTACAGGCCTGCTGCTTATGAGCAATTAAAGCAATTAGCAGCGCAGATTAATATGCCTGTTTTTGGTGATAAGGATGAAAAGGATGCTGTTAAGATCTATAAAAAGTTTGAGAGTGAGCTTGATAAGTTTGATCTTGTGATTGTTGATACTGCTGGAAGAGATGCTTTAAGTGATGAACTTATTGAAGAGCTTAATCAGATTAACAAAGTTGTCAAACCAACTGAAACTTTACTTGTGTTGTCTGCTGATATCGGCCAAGCTGCTGAAAAACAAGCTCAAGCATTTCATGATACTTGTAAAGTCACAGGTATTATTGTGACAAAATTAGATGGAACTGCTAAAGGTGGTGGTGCATTGATTGCTTGTTCGATTACTGATGCCAAGGTTAAGTTTATTGGTGTTGGAGAAAAGGTAGATGACTTTGAGAAGTTTAAGCCAGAGAATTTTGTTGGTCGCTTGCTTGGAATGGGTGATATTGAAGCTTTACTTGAAAAAGCTCAAGATGCAATTACTGAGGAAAAAGCAGAAAATCTTGGTAAGAGGTTTTTGAAGGGAGAATTTAATCTTGTTGATCTTTATGAACAAATGGAAGCTATGGGTAAGATGGGTCCATTAAATAAAATAGTTGATATGATTCCAGGTTTTAGTTCACTCAAAATGCCAAAAGAATTACTTGATGTTCAGGAAGGCATGCTCAAAAAATGGAGGTTTGCAATGGATTCTATGAGCAAAGAGGAATTAGAGAATCCTGATATTATTTCTTCTGCACGTGTTAAGAGAATTGCTGCTGGTTCTGGTATACAGGTCTCTGAAGTTAGGAGTTTATTAAAACAGTATAAGCAAGCAAAGAAAATGTCCAAGATGCTTAAAGGTGGTTCACCTGAAAAGCTTATGAAGAAATTTCAGCAAGGTGGAACTCAGGTAAAATTTAAGTGATTATTGAAAGGGCAGTTGGTCTATATCCACACATATGTTCTCTGCAATGTATTCTCTGATTAATGCGTCCAACTCATCCCACCCAGCTTGAATTTCAACTTTCCTTACTTCTGCTCTAGCAATATACTTTTCTTGTTCACCTTGTGACCAACCAGAATAACAACTACCTAGTTCACGGTCATGATGGGATTCAAAATGACCTATGACTGTATATATTGAAGGTGCGTTTTCTATATATGGTGGTTTTTGAAGTGTAAAAAAGTCCAAACCATCACAAAACTCTTCAAACAATGCTAACAATTCATCTGTGTTTGTACAAAAATGCACCCAACCATCCTTTGTTGGCCATGCAGGTGTGTCATACCAAATATGTCCTTCACATGTTGTTAATGTGCTATTACCTGGAATTCTATTTATGTCTATTACAAGCTGCCGGATTCCATCATCCAACCAATTTAAATTAAATTTTTCTGGTAAGGACATACTATCTGGGACAAATATCTGGTATATAAATTTTCTCATCAGAATTACTTGAAAGTAGTGAATTTTGAAAGATTTAAATATTCTA
>CAYQPU010000002.1:0-6600 GCA_964419615.1 uncultured Methanosarcinales archaeon
ATAATTCCTTCTCTCAAGTATTACTTGAGAGAAGGAATTATTAAAACAAAACAAAAAAGAGAGTTTACAGATTTCTTTTTAGCCAATGCAGAAAAGTCACTGACCTCAGCAAATGCACTTTACGATCTTTCAACTGATGATGATATGCAGCAAAAAACAGGGTACATTGATTTTGATGGATTTTTATGGGTAGTGAATGCCTGTTATTACAGCATGTTTTATATGGCAAGAGCTCTCCTTGAAAATGAAGGAATAAAGATAAAATCTGATTTATCAGTACATGCCATAACATTTGACTCCATAATTAATTTCTTCTACCTTAATGGAAAACTCCAAAAAAGAATTATTGAAGACTTCGCTGAAGCAAAAGAAGAAGCAAGTGAACTATTAGGAAAACAAAAAGCAGATCAGTTAGTTGAAGATTATTTTTGGGAGAAAGGAAAAAGAGCAACATTTACGTACAACACTAAAGAAGTGGTTATTAAAGCAAAGGCTAAAACCTCCATAGAACGGGCTAAAAGATTCAATCAAGAAATAAAGAAAATTATTAAATATTAAAATTAAAGAGAAATTTGAGAAACATTTAAATATATATCAAATAAGAGAATTAGACTATGCCAAAAAAAGAGTTGCTCCCAAAAGTTAAGAAAAAGATTTCTAACTACCTAATGGGAGAATGCGGTAAGATAAGTAAACAGTCCATGCTTGTTATTGGTACTTTTATTGGTTCAGCTGCTATCTCAACTGTATCATCAGCAAAGATAGTTAACGCTCAGTTATCTGGAACTTTGGAAGGAGAAGGAAGTGTAGTTAGAATTACTGGAAGTCATAGCAGTCATTCGAGTCATAGTTCTCATAGTAATCATGGTTCTCATGGATCTCACGGTAGCCATAGTTCTCATGGATCTCATGGTAGTCATGGTTCCCATAGTAATCATGGTAGTCATGGAAGTCATAGTTCCCATAGTAGTCACAGTAGTGCAGGAGGTGAAGACCCAGGTGGGGGTTGCCATGGAGACTGCCATTGTAATGATGGATCAAGCTGTTAAACAAAAAGATTATATTTGTTATTAATTCTATTCAATATTATGGATAAAATATTATTAAGAATTCTAATTACTCAAAATTGCAATCTAAAATGTAATTACTGCATTGACAAAGATCATCTTGATTATAAAAAATCAAACTCAATGAGTAAAAACACTGCTAAGCAAACAATTGATTTTATAACCCGAATAAAAGGAAACAAACCCCTTGATGTATTATTCACAGGAGGAGAACCTTTATTAGCATTTGACCAAATAAAATACACAATCAATTATTGCAAAGAATCATATCCTAAAAGAGAATTCCAATTCAAGATTATCACAAATGGCACATTAATCACTCAAGAGATTGCTGAATTTCTGAATAAAAACCAAGTTTTTGTATTCCTTAGCTATGATGCAACTCCTGAGAAATCAACCAATATTAAAGGAGATTTAAGTAAAATATCTGATTCTATTCTGATTTTAAATAAGCATAATGTCTCATATAGAATGAGAATGTTGGTATCTTCAAAACACCTTAATTTGATTGATTATATTAACAAAGGGTTAGAACTTAAAGCTCCAAGCATATCCTTGCATCCAATTAAGGGTAAGAACCAAGATTGGGACCTGGAAAAAACAAAAAAAGCCTTTCTTAAACTGGCTGATGAGTTCATAGAATCATGTAAAAATGAAAACCAACTTCCAATATATTCATTTACCAATCCCTTAAATAGATACTTGGACAATAAACCTCCTGCTAAGTTTAAGTGTTCACCAGGAAAAAACTATTTTAGAGTGCTAGCCAATGGTACAATACTGGCCTGTAGAATGAAAGAACAACCCGAAGATAATATTGGCACAGTTTTTGACAAATACATAGATATTCAAAGATTGATCGAGCTAAGAAGATATAATTACATTGAGATAGATGAATGCAAAGAATGCGAAGCAAAAGAAATATGCAATCTAGATCTATGTCCAAATAGAATCTTCAATCTAAAAAACAATATTATCAAATTTCCAGATACAGAGTGCATCTGGACTAGGGCAAAGCATGCTGGAGTAAATAAAATAATAAGGGACTTCAGTCAGAATCAAGAATTTCTTAAAAAAGCAATTTGAAAAGTTTAACAAAATCAATGTTAAAAAGATATAAATACATCCAATCTATAGTAAACTTATGTCAAAAAATGGTGAAAATGCAAATAAAGTATCAGCAAAGAGTAAGCTTATTGAAACCATTTTGAGATTAAATAAAAGTCAAAAATATGATCTTAATTATATAAAACAAAATATAATTGGAAAACCTGCCCTAAAGTCCCACATATACATTAAGAATAATTGGGTTGCATTAAAAAAGGATCATCCAATTAGTATGTACATACATATTCCTTACTGCAAGCAAAGATGTGATTATTGCAGAGAAGAATCAAAAAAGATTAATGGTTCTGTTAATCTGCAAAAATATGTAAAGTGCCTTATATCTGAATTTGATCTGTATTCAGACATATTTGAAAATCAAGAACTTTCTTCACTTTACATCGGAGGAGGTTCACCTGATCTTCTTGAAAATCAGGCTTTAAGCAAACTACTTTCTAGTATTTCCAACAAATTTAATTTTAAGTCAAAAGCACAAAAAACATTTGAATTTCACCCAACAGGAATAACCAAAGAGAAGCTTAACACAATCAAAAAACACGGAATTAACAGAATCAGCTTTGGTGTACAAACTTTTAATGAACTTGCATTAAATAAGGTAAATCGCATAAAAGTTTTACCCAACAAAATAAGTGAAATAATTAAACATGCCAAAAAGCTTGATTTTAACGAAATTAATGTTGATTTAATCTATGGTCTTACTGGAGATAAGTCTGAAACATTTATTGATTCATTTAATAGAATTTGTGAGATGCAACCAACCAACATATATGTTTATCCTGTTGACCCAACAAAACATTATTTGAACAAATTCTACAATAAGAATTACTCTGACTTTAGAAATGATTTAGAAGAATTTAACAGATCAATAATTTCAGAAATAAAATCCTTATCAGAAGAGTTTGGTTATAGAACAAGCTCTAGCTTTAAAACAGAAAATAAAAGAGGATTTGTTTTTAGAAACAAAAAGAGTGATCTGATTCCATATTGCTTTTCAGCTCAATACCCTAATTCATGCCTTGGGTTCGGGCTTTACTCTTATTCAAGAATCCTAGGGAGATTAGAGTACAGAGAATTAGGTTATGACAAATATCCAAAATACAGTGTTCAACAAACAGGAAAAGAATTTGAGATGTTTTTTAATATCCAAAAAAACACCACAGTTAATAAAATTAAATTTGACAATTTTAACAAATACTTTAAATGTGATTTCCTAGATGTTTATAAAAAAGAACTTAACTACCTATCAGATCAGCAAAAAATCAAAATAAAAGATAAATTACTGCTGATAAATACGGATTCCTCAAGGGAGATTTACAAAGTTATGCTGCATTTTCTGTCACTTGATCAATTAAAAATACTTAAATTTAACCTGATTGGGCAGAATTCAAACAATATAGAGTTGCCTTTAAAAACTTAGTAATGCTGCTTAACTTGAAACAGAATATGAGAATAAAAATAATAACAATACCAACTGGTTTTTATGCTTTCAATAGTTATATGCCTTCTCTTGGTATAGCTTACCTGAGTGCTTATCTCAAAACTCTTGGTTTTTCTGTATCTATAACTGATCTTGATAAGATAAATCAAATAGATGTATTGTCAAAAGATAAAGAATATATGAACATTAATCAACTAAAGGATTACAAAAACACAGATAATATAAGAAAAGCAGATCCTGAAATTTACAAAACATATAATTATCTGATCAGCAAAATAAAAATTGAGGATTCAGATATAATTGCCCTATCTCAATCAGTCTACTCCTCATAACCAATAACAACATTAATAGCTAGTTTTTTTAAGAGTGACCAGGGGGATGTCCCGTTTGTTGTGGGGGGTCATTTTGTTGACGAGTTTAATTATAAACACCTAAAACACAAGGATATTGATTTTATTGTCAAGGGGGAAGGAGAATTAGCAATTGAGAAAATAACAGAATTTTCAGAAAAACAAAAAACAGACACATCAAAGATTCCTAACCTTATGATTGAAAATAAGGGGATCGTTAATGTTAAAAAAGCTGTATCCTTAAAAATCAATGAAAAACCTTGCCCTGACTTTAGTGAATTTAATCTTGAATTATACAGACAAACATATAATGGACACAAAGTTTTAGTTCTGCCATATGATTTCATTAAGGGCTGCCCAAATAGATGCTCTTTTTGTATATACCGAGCAAATTTTTGTGAGAATCTGGTAGGATTTGAAAGCAAGAATCCTGAAAAAATAGTCTCAGATATCATGCAAATGAAATCTGAATATGGTAGCTTTTACTTTAGCTTTGGGAATAACACATTGAATGTCTCAAAAGAATATCTGATTAATTTTGCAGACCTTTTAATAAAAGAAAAAGCAGATATTATGTGGTCAGATATGGCAAGGCCTACAGGAATAACAAAGTCTGTTTCAGATAAACTATTCAGATCTGGCTGCAAATATCTTACTGTTGGTATTGAATCGGGCAGTGACAGAGTTTTAAAAGCTATGAATAAAAACTTTACAATAAAACAAGTTAGTGATTCAATTAGAAACATATCTGGATCAGGAATCTTTGTCAACGCGTACTTAATTGTTGGATACATTTATGAATCTCTAAAAGATCAGGAACAGACTGTTAATTTTCTAAAAAAGAATATTAAATATATTGATGAATGTTCAATAAATGTTTTCAGGTTGTATAAAGGCTCGCATATTTTTGAAAATCCTGAAAAATACAATATCACAAATATAAAACAAACCGCACAGGGAATTAATCAATTTTCATTTGATGAATCCTTAGGACATGAGTGGTATGTGAAAAAGGAACAGCAAAAGGTATTAAGGGAAAAAGCAGAGTCTTTTATCAAAAAAAGAATACTCTTTAGGTATATCAAACCCTTTATTTATTTCCTTTATTCCAAACTCCATGATAAAACAAAAGTCAAGGAATATCTTTATAAAAATAAAATAAATGAGCAAGAAGTTAATAGATCAAATAATGATTTGCTTTTTCCCAGCTTTGAGAATTAATAAGGACTAAAACTGCAAATTTACTAAACTCAGTAAGGTTAATAACCAAAAAACTTAAATATTCAGATAAGCGCAGTTCCTCTATGTCTATTAAAAAAGAGTTGAGATATGGCTTTATTATTCTAATTTTTATTTTTATCTTGATTATTGCTTTGAATCTGGTTTCAAATACACCTGAAGAAATTTCTGATAATGTTAATATAGTGATGGGCGATTCAGATGTTCATAATTTTACTACTGAGCTTGAGTCTTTAGCTCGAATAGGGATAGAAGATGTGGTTATCAAAGAGTATGAAGGACCCTGGGTATCTGAGCTCCAAATTGCTTTAAGAGCTTTGGGGATTACAGATCTAAAAAATAGAAATCTGACTGTGGATGGAAGTTTTGGTCCACAGACAATGTATGCTTTGGAACAATATGCAAAAGCTAATAATCTCACTCTTTGGATAATTAATCTAGAATTGGTTAACCATATTAGTGAATCTGTGAATAGTGTTGGAATAGATATGGAATTAAAGGAACTATTCAAAATAGCTGGAGAAGAAATACCCTACAACTACGAGTATACGGATCAAGGTGAAATAAAAGAATTACAAGAAACTCTTAACAAGATCAATTCAGATGGCTCTCAAATCGGCACTAATGGTAACTATGACTATATAACAGCAAATAGACTTTTGCAGTTTAAAAAAGCATATAATTCACAGGAATCAGTCTCTCCTAAACTAAAAGAAGATAACTCATTAGACAGAGATACTCTCGATGCTTTGAAGAAAACAAAAGAAGTTCACAATTTAACAAAAATAAAAGGTATTACTTGGGAAAAACCATTTAAACAAAAAGTTTCTGATTTTTTTTACATTAATTTTAAAAAGCCACTTAAAAACACACCTGAACATTGATCAATCATAAGGTTACCTTACTCCTGTTGATAAGTTGATTTACTAAAATGGATACAGATTCTTGGTTAACAAGGAATAAAGAAAATTTCTCTAAAGAATTGAACGGGTTTTCAAATCCACCAATAAATGAATATAACTCAATGCTTTCTCTAATTGACAATAATGGAAAAATAATTGACCTTGGGCGTGGGAATGGGATGCTACTAAAATTTCTTGTTACATTTTCCAAACATGATTTAATCCCATTTGGCATTGACAAAAAAAATCAAGTAATAGATATTGCCAAAAAGAAAATTCTTTCAAAATTTAGTAATAATTTTTCAGTGTGTTTTTTAAGAGATTATAAATTTGAACAAAGTCCATTTGACTTTATTATTACTAATCCATTCTATTATCTCACAAGTTTAGACAAGTTCACAGAAACATGCATCAACAATCTGGCAAAAGATGGCAAATTAATCTACTGGGCACACAATGATGTTTTAAGTAAGTACAAT
>CAYQPU010000002.1:6700-80095 GCA_964419615.1 uncultured Methanosarcinales archaeon
AAAAGATGGCAAATTAATCTACTGGGCACACAATGATGTTTTAAGTAAGTACAATATTCAAAACTTAAACCAGCTTGATTCAATAAGTGAATATGATATGAAATTCTTTTCAACAAATGAAGCTTCCTTTGCAGTTTATAAGAAAAATAAATAGCTCTTACAGTAATAATCAAGCTTTATGATCAAAAACAAACTCTTCATAAGGAGGAATGCTATTATCTCTTTTCTTAATATCTTTGTAGATCTCTTGATCACCTAAAACCTTTTTCAATAAATAGCTGAATTGCATAAACAATATTTTACACCTATCATCAGGTGTCTCTCCAGGTTCTAATTTACCTGTTAAGTTATAATTTAGAACAGGACAAACACCACAAAAAGGCTGAAATGCACATTTTTTGCAATACCATAAATCATTAATTGAAGACTCTATAATTGGAGCCATTTTACTTTTGTTCTGGAAAGTATATTTGTAAGTGTTCTCCCTGGTGTTTCCAAGCTTAAAAATATCTTCTCCTGTAATCAGTGCTTTATCACAGCTATAGATGTCTCCGTTAAAATCATAAGCCACCACTTTTATTCCAGCACCACAAGGGCTCATCAGATCCACATACATTGGCTTGTTTTCTGACAAAATCTTCTTTAATAACATTTGACTAAAAGGTTCAGAAATTTCCTTCTTATCCCAAATATAATTCAAAGAATTTTTCCAAAACCTAAAATACTCTTCGGCTGAATAACCAACTCTATCCCAGTTTTCATCAGCAAAACTAAGTTTGTATAATGGCCTTATGAAAATATTCTCGAATCCAAATCTTACATACTCATCAATTATTTCTTTGTAATAAGGCAAAGAAGCTCTTGTGGTTGTCATCAATGCTTTTAACTTACCATTTTTATTATATTTTAAAATAAGTTCCTTTAATTTGTTATATGAACCCATTCCTGAAGCCAAAATACGGTTTTTGTCATGAACATGTTTTGGTCCATCTAAACTTATGTTAATTTCAACATTATTCTTTACTAAAAATTCAAACATCTGATCATTGGTAAGCGTTAGGTTAGTAACAAGAGACATTCTTAATTCTTTACCTGTTGACTTGCTTTTTTCCTTTGCATATTCAACAATAAATTCCACCGCATCAAAATTTAGAAGTGGTTCTCCTCCTTGAAACTCAATTGTTATTATTCTACTTGAACTTTTGAATATAAAATCAACAGTGGCTTTAGCCGTCTTGACATCCATATCAAACTGTGGTTCATCACATGCTCTTGGAGAAGCATGGCAATAAGTACACTTCAGATTGCATCTTCTAGAAACATAAATTATATGTAATGAAGCCCCTTGGTATAGCTGGCCCTTACTTTTTCTATATCTGGACTTAATCTCATTAATATTAGAGTCTGTTATTAAAATGCCTTTTTTAATAAGAAAAGACTCTAACTTTTTATCCATATTTTTATTAATAAAGTCAGAATAATGCTCTTTGCTTAAAGCAACCCAGTCACCATAATATGTAATTATAACTACTTTATCATCGATTTCAAGTGACTTATAGTCTGCCACAGCATATTTTTTATTCATAACATAAAAACAACAAATCAAAAGCACTTATAAACATTTGTTTAAACAGCCCTAGTGATTTAAGCAAAAACTTAAAAACAAAAACTAACTATTTGAAAGCATGAATGTCAACCACATAAGATTAATTCTTACAACAAGATGTAATCTAAGATGCACTTATTGTTATGAAAAAAAATCAGATAGAAATCAGACAATGGATATTGAATATGCAAAAAAAAGCATATTAAGGGTATTTCAAAACACAAATCAGAACCAAGTATATGTTGAATTCTACGGCGGAGAACCACTATTGCTATATGATCAGATTAAAGAATTAATCAATTTTTCAGAAAGAATTTCATCTCTATACAAGAAAAAAGTTGGTTTTGGATTAATTACAAACTCAACTCTGTTCACAAAAGAAATCATAGAATTCTGCAAACATAAAAACATTGTAGTTGAGGTTAGCATAGATGGAGATAAAGATTCACATGATCGGCACAGAGTTGACACTGAAAGTAAGGGCAGCTTTAATTCAGTAATCAAGTCTTTTAACCTTATGAAAGAACAAAAGTTTGAGCCATACTCAGCTCAGATCTTAGTTACTCCCAAAACAGTCAACAAGTTTTATCATAATATGAAATTTTTGCAGCAGATCGGATTCAAAAAAGTTGTGAAAGATCTTAATCCTCATGTGAATTGGAATCCAGAATCACTTGAAGAATATCATAATCAATTTAGAAAACTATGCAGTTATGTACAACAAAACCCAGAAATAGAATGTTTCCCATTTATTAAAAGAGGTCTTGAATTCTTCAATGAAAAAAATATTACAATTGATAAAAACAGATTTTGCGGAGCAGCATGTTCTTTTATAACAATAGCCCCAAATAAAGCTGTATATCCTTGTGCAAGATTCTATTTTATGGATTCTTATAAACTAGCTGATAATATTGATTCCTATGTTTCATTAAACTCAGAAAACAAAAAAGTCTTTAACAAATTTCATCAAGATAAATGTGTAAAAATGCAAAAATGCAATAAGTGTGAATTAGTCAGTTTTTGCCAGAATTATTCAGGAGTATACTGCTTAGCAAAAAACCACTTGATTAACAATGATTTACTTAAACCATTTGCATTAAAATGTGAAATAACAAGAATAGAACATGAATGCATTAAAGAATTAAATAAAAATATAAATGGTAAAAATACTAGCAAATATTAATTACTAAACATCCCTTCCAACAATAGTCTCTCCCTGTAACCATAGCTCATTAAGGAAAGGATCATAGCCTCTATAGACATGCTGTCCATCTGGTAAATCGACACCTCTGGAGCCAAGGTAATCAAACAAATCGTTAGAATATCCAAATTGGTCCCAAATCTCTCTAGGAACAGCTACAACCTTAAATTCCAAGTGTGGTGTGATCGATCCGTCCTGTCCATTACCGCCGTTGTTCCCAGATAATGCAATAATCTGATTTCTGGTTACTTTGTCTCTTGCAACTACCAAATTTTGTGAGTTATGTGTGTATTGTAGCATATAAACAAGTGGGTCATAGGGTATATCTACTATTTGTACAATCCCTCTCACTCTTCCAATATCTGGTCCACCTCCAGAATATTTAATTACACCATTTGCTGCTGCTTGAATTTCTGTCCCAATTGGTAAAGCAATATCATGACCTTGTGACTGATCATATGTGAATGGACTAATGTCGTCCCAGCTTTCTTGAACAGCATCCCAATTATCAACAGTTGTATCTCCAGTCCAAGTTAAAACATACCCAACTCTTAAGTCATGATCAGTAAAATTATCTATTGGAGGTACACAACCCAATTTATCTAGATCTATCACAGAATTCAAAAACCCTCTATCCAAAGGCAGATCTAATTCAGTATCATCATAAGACATCTTAATAGGACCAGTTATAAACACAGTTGAACCATCTGGGAAGTTAATATATCTTAAATCAGTTTGAATATCTGGCCTTATTTCTAATACATAACCTTGATTTGTATTGACCCATGAAAAACCTTCAATAGAGAAGTGACCTTGTTCATCAGTTTCTGCACAATATTCATCAACAGTTCCTCTATTTGCTCCAGTAGTTTGCTCTACTAATGCACAAACAGTTCCAATGTCAAGTCTTGGTTCCCCCTTATCTCTAGCAAATGAAGAATTTAAATCATTAAAGACTACTCCCTGAATAGAAAAAGGCTGCACACCCTTTACAACTTTAGCATCTAAATCTTCAGACACATCAACTCCAGAGTCAAAATATAGTTGGACAATACCATTAAGGTGATCTGGTCCCAGTAAATTGTTAGTTGCAGGATCTCTAACAGCACCCTCTTGAGCATCAATAGCACTGAAAACAGCTGAATTATCATCAGCTGGTGCCCCAACAGCTTCATTATAACATGCAGAAATTCCCAACTGTTTTAACTCATCAACAGTCTTGCCAGTAACATCCACTTCCCATAAAGTGCGCTGTCCCTTAAAAATACCATCTTTACAATTACCAATCATTGTAGCAGGATCATGCAGATCACCTGAGTAAAATTCAATAGGTTTTATTGTAGCAGTACTAGTTAAAGTAGCAGTATTTGTAATGGTAGCAGTAGGTGTTGAACTAGCAGTAGGGCTATAAGTGGCAGTAGGAGTACTGGTGTGAGTTGCTGTCTCTGTAGCAGTAGCTTGAACTTCTGCAGTAGGAGTAGTTATAATTTGAGCAGAAGCACCAGGAGTACATCCTTTAAGAGCAAGCAAAGCCAATATTATTAATCGGTTCCATCTACTCATGCTGATCAATCTTATATAATCTTTTGGGTTTATAAATCTTTCTGTTTTTTGTCACCCTGGAATGGTTATTATTAAAAGAATTATTAGACTATTCAACAACAATTGATTTAAAACATTCCAGAACACCAGGCCATCTTACCCTTATTATATATAATCAACATCTTACTTTAAAACAAAAATAATATAAATCAACACAAATGAAGCAATCTTATGATAACCTTTATGGAAATCTTTGACATGATTGTGATGACCCTATTTGTAGGTTATATATTCAGAGACATATTCTCAAGATATTCACACAAAACACCTAAATTAGGTTTTGACTGGAATTCACTCAAATTTGCAATAATGATCACAGCCCCTGGATTAATCTTACACGAGTTATCCCATAAATTTGTTGCCATGAGTTTTGGGATGACAGCCACATTTCATGCAGCTTACATCTGGTTAATATTTGGATTAATAATGAAACTCCTAAATTTTGGTTTCATAGTTTTTGTTCCAGCTTTTGTAAGCATCGCAGGATCAGGTTCTAATCTGCAATTTGCACTAATTGCTTTAGCAGGACCCTTAACAAATTTATTAATCTGGCTAATAGCTGCATATCTAATAAAAAATAAAAAAATAAAAACAAAACACATCAACCTGGTTGTATTGACAAGAGAAATAAACAAATTCTTATTCATATTCAACATGATCCCAATCCCAGGCTTTGATGGATTTCAATTTCTGGTTAATCTGTTTAAGGTGTTCTTTTAAGAAAGATTTATAAGAAACTAATCACATCCTACTCTGTATGGAAACCATAACTATCCCAAAAGAAGAATATTTGCGATTAAAAAAGTTAGAGCAAGTAGACTGGGAATTAGTTGGGAAATTCAAAATAGGGTTAGAAGACATAAAAGAAGGAAGAATAAAAAGAGTTAGATAATTTTTTTCATTAATTCCTTAAATTCAGGAAGTAATTCTGCAATTTTATCAATGGTACTCTGTTGTGCCTTTTTACTGCTCATAGTAATTAAGAGGACAGAACCATATTCTTCATAGATTAAGAAGTAAACTCTTCTCTCTTGGATTTTCTTTTCCCTTAAAAAAGGGTATTTAAGAATTTTTCCAACATTAAATGTTTTAGACAATCCGTCTTTTAATTTCTTAATTTGTATTCTTTGTTTTTTTGAGAGTTTCTTACACTCTTTTTCAAATTCAGCGGTTTCATAAACTTTAGGCATAAACTAGCTTAATATAACTCCTCATTAAATATATTTCGGAACTATTTTCAAATATAGGAGCATCATCCTAAATTAAGTTGTTGTTTTATTTTGAGCAAGGCTACAGTTTAATATTTCTAACAAAACTTCCACCAAGTTTGTGGCTCCAGGCCGGTTCACTCGACAGTTTGTTGAATTCTGATTGATTATCTTTAATATATCTGCGCAATATGACAAACTGTTCCGCACAGTCTCTAACGATTTTCGTTGTCTCGTTCACAGTATTTTTGGCCAGGGAGCCACAAACTATTTTCGAATAATATCTTCTGTTATAGTTGGATCTTATCCAAAGCATGAAAACAAACAACTTTAATCAGGTTACCAGAAAGATAAAAATGCACATGTGCAATTATTAAATTGGCTGGTAATAAAATATATGATGAAGCCCGGTTATAGGAAAAGTTTATATAAATTTATCAACTAATCAAACATGAGGGGATAAATAAAAGCTCTTTGAAATGGTAACAATAATACCAATAACAAACAAATGCAACCAGATGTGTGTATACTGCTCAGCACATGGAAGAGAAGATTCACCTAAAGAATATATTCTTAAGCAAATAAACTTGGCAAAAGACCATTTAATAATCACTGGAGGAGAAACAACACTCTCACCTGATTTAATTAAATACATTAAAAAGGCCAAAGAAAAAGATTTGTATGTTGAACTCCAGTCAAATGGGACTATGTTCTATTATAAAGATTTTGCAAAAAGAGTGGTTGATGCGGGCGTAGACTTATTTAATATTGCAATGCAATCACACATTAAAGAAACCTATAACAGAATCACTCAAACCAAAGGACTTTTGCCAAAAAAAATCCAAGGTATCAAAAACCTTCTTGATCTAAATGCAAAGGTAAGGATAACGTGTGTTATTAATAAATTGAATTACACAGAGCTTGAAGAATTTAGCAAACATATACTTGAAAACTTTGATAACATCTTCTTGTTAGAATTCAACTTTATAAAAGCTTTAGGTCTAGCAGAAAAAAACAAAGAGATTGTACCAACTTATGAGCAAGTCTCACCTTATTTAATAAATGCCCTAAAACTTTGCAAAGGCAGATTCAGAATATTAATAGATCACATCCCACTTTGCTATATAAAAGGATTTGAAGAAAATCACGCAGATGTTTTCAAGATCACAAATAAAAAAAATAAAGACTTTTTCAGTGAAAAAACTCATCTAAGTGAATGCAAGCAATGCACTCTTAATTCAATCTGCCTGGGCCCTAGAAAAGATTATCTTGAAGTTTACACACCAAAGCTAATTCCATCAAACAAAGATCCAGATAAAATAACTCAAGGAGCCACTGGTAAATCAGAAATCCTTATTAATGATGATAACTACAAAAACCCAGTAAAAAACATTGCAGGCATGCATGTATTCAAGCTTGGCCAGTTAACCCCAGAAGTTAATGGGGTTATAGATCAGATATACTTAAATTTTGACAAATTAATTGAAAATAACACCTCATTTGAATTAATTGATTTTCCAGTATGCTTATTTCGTCCATACAAAAGATACATTAAAAAATCAGGCAAGCAGCAGAAAATAGAGATATGCAATGACTGTATCCATTCAAAAGACTGCTTTGGATTTAATAAAATATTCCTAGATGAGGAAAATAAATTAAAAATGCCCATAATCAACAAAAGCAGCATACTAACTGACAATGAAAAATGTATGCTTCAGATACTAAACCATGAGAACAACATCTCAACACAAAGAATCCTTGAACTAACGCCAAACTTCCTCATATGCGCAGACTGTGCAGGTGGTGCAAATGTGATGCAGGCTGGAGAAAAGCTAATCAATAAAAAGCTTGTTGGAAGAGAATTAAAAAACAAAGGTTATATTTGGAGACTAGTAAAAAATGAAAATTAAAAAAGATTACCCTGCATTACATAGAAAAATTGATGGCAAACAAATTATTTACTTTGATAATGCGTGCGCCATGCTCAAACCAAAGCTGGTGATTGATGCTATTAATTATTATTATCATAATCTAGGCAGCTGTGCAGGCTCAAGAGGAACATACAGCCTAAATGAAGAAACAAATGATATATGCGAAAGATCAAGAGAATTAGTAGCTAATTTCATTAATGCTAGTCCAAGAGAAATAATATGGACAAAAAACACAACAGAGAGCATTAACCTTGTAGCAAACTCTTTTAGATTTAATAAAGATGATGAAGTTATAGTATCAACATTAGACCACCACAGCAATATTCTACCATTCTATGAACAAAGGAAAAGAGGAGTTAGACTTAAAATTCTGGAAATCAAAGATGAATTTGATTTAGAGCAATTAAAAAAAACAATCACCCCTAGAACAAAGATTATATCTCTAACCCATGCTTCTAATGTAACAGGCCAAGTTCTTCCAATGAAAGATATCTGTGATATTGCTCATGAAAAAGACATATTAGTCTTAAGCGATGAAGCTCAGTTCATAGCTCATAAAGAATTAGATTTAAGGAACATAGATGCTGACTTTGCAGCATTCTCATCACATAAAATAGGGGGAGATACTGGACTTGGTGTATTATATGTCAAAGAAGAATTACTTGAGCAGTTAGAAAATTACAATGTTGGGGGAAGTACAGTAACTGATGTTTTATACGAAAAAGACAAATTCATACCAAAATACATTAGAGGAGTTAGAAGATTTGAAGCTGGATTGCAGCATTATTCTGGAATAATTGGAATTGGTGCAGCAGTAAAGCAACTCACAAGAATTGGTCTTGAAAATATTGAAACTCATGAAAAAAAGCTAATAAGGACCTTATGGAAAGGGTTATCATGTTTTGATTTCAGATTCTTGTCCAGGAAATCTCCAAGTAATATTCCTGTTTTCTCTTTTGTCCCAAAAATAAACCCAAATGATTTTGCAGTATATATGGACAAAGAAGTAAAGAACTATAAAATTATGATGCGGGCAGGAAACCACTGCGCAAGTCCCTTATATTATTCAAAAGGCATATATCCAAGCCAAGGAGAAGGAAGTGTCAGAATCTCGTTATTTGCCTACAATACAAAGGAAGAGTTGGATATTTTTATTGAAAAAACAAATGAGTTAATTGATAAATTAAACAAATTGTAAAATGGAAGATACACAAACAATAATTCTTGTGACTGGTGATTGCAACCAGAACTGTGTATTTTGTTCTGGAGAGCAAAGCGGTGCAGATAGAGAAGCTCAGAGTGATGAAGAGATTCTAAAACTCATTAAAAATTAAAAGTGCACTCTTTCTATTGAGGGAGGAGAACCAACATTATCAAACAAACTTGCAGAATACACAGTAATTTCAAAAAAAGGAGGAACCAAAGACATTATTCTTGTGACAAACGGTGTTAGATTATGTTATAAAGATTACTGCAAAAAATTACTCAAAGCAGGAGTCACTTTATTTAACATTAACTTCCCTCACAGTGATGAGAAAAAATGTGATGCTATAACACGAACAAAAGGTCATTATAAACTAAGAAAAAAAGGAATTAAGAACTTAATTGAACTCGGAGCAGGAGACAAAGTAAGGTTTAATTTTGTTATCAATAAAACAAATTTTGACAACATGGTTGATTATGTCAAGATGGTTAAAACCGAATTTCCTGAGATATTCTATATTGAGTTTAATTATGTCAAAGTATTAGGATATGTAAAAAAGAGAAAAGCACTTGTACCAACATTAACTCAGGTTCAACCATTCTTTAATAAAGCACTGGAATTCTGCAAGAAAAATGATGTAAGAATAATTGTAGATGGAATTCCTCTTTGCTTGATGCAAGGATATGAGCATCTAAACATTGACACACAATTCATCATAGATTCCATACTTAACCCATTTATTGAAGAAAAAATCAAACCCAAGGTTTGTAATTCCTGTTCACTAAGTAAAATTTGTTCAGGAATGAGAAAAGATTATTATGAAATATTTGGAGCTGATGAACTTAAACCTTCTAGTACAAACCCCAAGCAAATTATAAAAATAATAAAATGCAAAGAATAGACCTTCAATTAAACATGACCTGCAATGAGAATTGTTTATTTTGCGCTTCAGCTGATGGCTCAAATTCATTTACAGACACTAAGAAATCAATTGAAATAATTCAGGATGCAATTGAATCTGGTGTGACAGATATCTGTTTTTCTGGTGGAGAACCCACCTTAAGAGACGATCTTCCAATATTAGTTAATTACATCAAAAAACAAAATCCACTGATTAAAGTTACTGTATTAACAAATGCTATGAGGCTTTGTTATGAATGGTACTCAAAAAAACTAGACAAAGTGGATTATTTTAACATCTCGGTTCATGGTTCAAATAGTAAACCAAATGATGCACTAACCCGAACTCCAGGAAGTTTTGATAAAACAATATCTGGAGCAACAGTGATTCAAGAATTAGGTTATACTTTTGGATTTTATTTTGTTATAACTAAAACTAACTATAAGGAGATTGTCGAGTTTGCAGAGTTTGTAAAAAAGAATTTTCCAAAATGTAAGGCCATTACATTTTCTTTCCCATATTTATCAGGGAACATGCTCAAACATTTATTCTTATTGCCAAAACTTTCAAAAATAAGTCCTTTGTTGGATGAATCTAAGAAACTATGTGAAGATGCAGGAATTGGATGGGAATTATCCAGTTGCGGTCTTATGCCATTATGTACTTTAAGTGTGCCAATCAGAGCAAAGGTAATAAAGAATAATGAGTCTTATAATGAAGAATCAATTCAAACAACATCACAAGAAGGAAATAAAGATTATGTGGTAACAAAACAAAACTATCAGAACCAACATTTTGTTAGGAGCTCTGCTTGTGAGAATTGCACCCACAATTCTTTGTGTCCAGGTGTGTGGAAACAATATTCAGAAATCTATGGTACAGACGAGCTAAAGACTATTCACTAAATGTTTTTTTGAAACCTGAAGCTTTAAACTTGGGTTAATTCTCTTATGCTTTGATAGAATGTTTATTTATCTCTTTATATGCAATCTCCCTGAATTCTACTGGATCACCTGTTCTTGGTGAAAGTTCTTTAAATGAATTAAGTATTTCTTTGTGTATTATATTTTCAGTGTTTTCTTTATTAAGTTGATTTATTTTCAGCATTGCAGATTCACCTGTAAAAACATAATCGATGCGAAACAATGCCTCTTCCTTGCCAACTACAACCTTAATCAGATTGTCTGAATAATATTTATTAATTGCTTCAATTATTTTTTCTTTTCCGATAAAAAACAGACCATAAAAGAACTTGTCTTTTCCTGTTTTTGGCAGATAATAAATCTGATCACCTTCTTCTCTTACTTGTCCCAGCTGCTTTAGCTTTTCAAGTGGCTCAGAAAAAACATCATTCAACTCTTTTTTGAAGTTTTGCTTAAAATTACTTTTTGAGATTTGGGATATGTTTACAATAATCTCAAAGACAAACCTTTGCATTTCTTCAGCTTCTGAGAACTCAATCATGCTAAATTTACTTTTTATTGGATCTAAGGTGGGTGGGTTGCTAAAGTAACGAATTTTATTTTTAATATATGAACTAGCATGATGACCAAGTCCCAACACAGATCCTTTACAATCAACATTAAAGTGATACACATCTGGTATTTTCTGGGCAGAAGAAAGCAAAAAGAGCATTGAAGCGGCATTTCCTGCATCAAGTATTCTCTCATCTGGAGATTCATATCCCTTGCTTACAGCATACTTGATTATTTGGGGCATGCACTCTCTTAGTTCATTAAAATGCTTTTGAAATTCACCAAGACTTCCATTAAAATACTTTTTCAGATATGAGACTGTAGGCTGGCATTTGTAAAGCCTAACTGTTGTAGGCTGAAGATCAAGTAATCTCTTAAAACTTTTTGTAAAGGTCTTTTTTGTATCTTTGTATAGTCCAATTATCATATCTGTGTTATACTGTTCAAAGCCAAGCTCTCTGCAATTTGTAATGCATTTTGTGATCATATCTTCATTTTGATAATCTCTATTTATTGACTTAAGAACATTCAAATTTAGTGACTGTACTCCAAAACTAACCCTATTAAATCCAGCTTGTTTTAATATTTTCAATTTATTGAATGTTGTGCTCTGAGGATTTAATTCAAATGTTTTTTCACTGGTGTCTAAAAAACTTGCATATCTAAAGAATATTTCAAGTATCTCTGATAAGTCAGTATTATCAAAAAGACTTGGAGTCCCGCCTCCAAAATACAGATTATGGAACTTTCTTTTTTTTAGCACTTCTTTAAAAAGATGTATTTGATTAATCAGACATTCTGCATATTCCTTTACCTGTCTCTTGTTTTTAACAATTCCTTTATGATATATGCAAAAATAGCACTTTGAATAACAATAAGGCACACCAATATAAACATTAATCTTATCAGTTTTATTATCAGACAGATAACTTAGCCATTTTTTCCTTATATAATCTCCATTAACTACCTTTGATTTTTTAAGCAGCTGCCTTTCAAATAAATCTGTTAAAAAGAAATTGTGGTGATAGCCATGTTTTTTTAATTGATCCATGTAAAAAGAATACACAAACTTCTCAGCTTTGATCTCTTTGTTTATGTCTTTTAAGTCCATATTACTAAAAAGAAGTTTAATGTATAAATAATTTATTATAACGAGAATTTTTCAATTAAGAGAAATATGTATTAAAAAAACTTAACAATACATTTATTAACTATTATGCTATACTTTTGTCTTGTGAAACTTTAATGACAAATGTTATGGAAATTACCGTAGGATATAAGTGCAATTGTAATTGTAGGTTTTGTTCTGTTGGTCATATGAGAAAAGAATTAACTCTTAGTACAGACCAAATTAAAAATAAAATTTTGGAAGCAAAAGAAAAAAACATACCAAATATTGGTTTTGGTGGTGGTGAACCAACTATTAGAAAAGATCTTTTTGAGGTCGTATCCTTTGCCAAAAAACAGGGATTTAAAGTTATCAGAATCCAAACTAATGGAGTAATGCTTGGTTATGATACTTTTGTTGATAAATTACTCAAAGCAGGAGCAACATTCTTTAAAATCTCAATCCATGGTCATAATGCAAAGATACATGACCATCTAACTCAATTACCAGGTAGTTTTAATATGGCAATTAAAGGAATAAAAAACCTTAAAAAAAGAGGTATGTCAGTTGAAATCAATATTGTAATTAACAAATTAAATTACAAGTACCTGCCTCAAATAACTGACTTTTTTATAAAAATGCAGATTTACAAGTTCTGCTTTATTTATCCTGTTTATGAAGGTAATCTGATTGATAATTTTGGTAAGATTGGCGTAAAGCTAGGTGAAATTTCTCCTTACTTGACAGATGCTCTGGATAGGGTTAAAGAGCTTGATCTTGACAAAGGAATTTGTCTAAATGTGCCTCCATGTATCCTAAGCCAAGATCCAGATATGCACTATGGTTATGTTTACAAGTTTGATACAGTTGTATCAACACCACAAGGAACCAATGACATAGATAATTCAAATAAAGAGAATCTAGTTAAGCCAAAGCAGTGCAGAAGATGTGTTTTTAATAAAAACTGTATGGGTATATATAAGAGTTACACTAGGTTTTTTGGGATTGATGAGTTTAAACCAGTTCTTAAGTGATTTGCAAACAAATTAAGTTACTTAAAATGTCCTTGGGTCTAAACTTACAGCTTAGCTGTAAGTCCGGAACGTAGTGACAGGAGCCCCGCCCAATTTCACTTCGCTTTGCTACGTTCCTGGGTTGCTCTGGCAACCAATCTCACTCTGTTCGTTGCTTTTAGCATAGCTAAAAACTTCAGGGCGAGGACTTTTAATGCAGTCACTCCGCACATTCGTGCTATGTTCGGCATCCATAAGCTTTCGCTTCTGGAGTCTGAAAACATTCAGCTAAGCTGAATGTCAGGAACGTTAGTGAGATTATTTACAGCTCTGCTGTAAGTCCGGAATGTAGTGAAGCGAAATGAGATTATCTTTAGCTAAGCTAAAGATAACGAACGCTAGTGAATTTATCTGCGTGTTGAAGTGAGGAGCGTAAAAGCCCCCACCTCTCAGAAATTGTAAATTTCTGATGATGGTTGCTAGAGCAACCTGGGAACGGTAGTGAGCATGCTCAGAAACTTTTGGTTTCTGACATGTAGGAAAGCTCTGCTTTCCAGATGATCAGGACGAAAAGTCCTGACATTTAGGTGGGGGATGACTTGGAAAGCTAAGCTTTACAAGCCAGGAATGAAGTGAAGCGAAATGAGATTGGCTCCGAACAGCAGATTTTCTTTACATAAGTAAAATGAGTAGAAAAATTTAAATACAGAAAGACTCCCATTAATCTCTAAGCTACAAGATGGATTACTAATTAATCAGAAATCAGTAATGTAAAAAATTATAAAAAAAGTGTGTGTGAATGTGAAAAACAGATTATGGGTTATATTATCAATCTTCAGTTTATTTATGCTTTTGAGTGGATGTAATACAAATGAAGGGGTTAATATGAAGGATTCATTAGACAAACAACAGAAAGTTAGAATTTCGGATGTTAGAGACTTAAACGCATATTATGAACCACCAGACGGATTTAGGTTCATTTTTGGCTTAGTTGTTGAAGATCAGGAAGTAGCAAGAAATGGTTTGTTGAATGTGACCATATCATCAAAAAAAGGTAAGTTGCTGTTAGAGAAATCAATTAACGTAAAATCCAAGGAATTCGGGAAATACACTGTTAATTCAAATAGTGTGGATAAGGAAATTTTAAGTTATTCTGGTAAGATTCCAATTAGTGAATTCAATGAATCTGAAGTTCCTGAGGGATTGTTTTGTTTAGGTTTTAAGGACTCAGAAGGAAATCAATTTAATCAAATCTGTTCAAATGTGAAAGGGCTTCCACCTTTCCATAATGATTGACTTATAAGCAAAGCTTAAATACACATTTCTTAACTCATTTTACATGGAATTGATCATTGATATTTTGTCTATAATCTGTGTAATCATTTTAGGGATTATCACAAGCTATGAAGATATTAAAGAGAATAAAATAAGAAACAAATGGGTGGGACCTGCAATTCTAATTGCTTTGGTTTTATTCATCGCAAGAATTGCGAGTGTGAAAATCCTTGGACAAGGCCTCGTCTCTGGATATATCTGGGAATATCTGTCCAATTTTGTATTGTCTTTTGGAGTAGGTTTTGTTATATGGGAATTAAAACTTTGGAATGCGGCTGATTCAAAGTTAATGCTTGCCTATGCTGCATTGATCCCTTTCACATTTTATTACTGGGGTTATACAGACAAGTTCCCCAGTTTCACCCTTTTTACCAATACATTTATACCTTACTTGTTGATTGGTACAACCTACCTAATTATAAAAACAGATAAGAAAACAATATGGGATGTAATTAAACAAAAAGTAATTAGAACACTGCCAAGTTCACTTTCTATGATTATAGGTTTCTTATGGATTACTAATAAGTTTACTAGCTTGCTTAATTTTAGTGGGACAGAGAGATTTAATATTGTTATTGTCATAGCTATGATGATTATATCTGAAAGATATTTAAAAGTGAAAGTTACCTATCTGGGAATCGGGCTCAGTTTACTAGCAGTAATTCTTGACTTTAACATGTTTGACCTAAAGTTTTTTCTTAAGATGTTAAAGACCATTTTCTTTTATATTATGTTAAGGTTTTTTATTGTAAGCTTAGGATTCAAATTCTTTACAAAAAGAGTCAGAGTTGCAGATCTTGAGCCAGGGATGGTTCTTGCAGACAAAATAATAGAGAGTGAAGGCAAGTATAGAGTACAGGAAAGGATTCAGATCAGTATTTCACAAGCTGTTTTAGAAAAAGTTAAAGCAGATGATGTAATTAAGCCAAATCCTGAGGGACTAAGCAAAGAAGAAATTGAAAAAATCAAAAATTTGCGCAAATCAAAAAAACTAGACATTTATTCAGTGAATATTGCAAAGATTTATCCTTTTGCTCCGTTTTTGTTTTTAGGAGTAATTCTAACCCTTATTTGTAAAGGAAGTGTACTCACAAGAATCTATATGTTGTTAACATAATTAAACATAAGATATAAAAAGTCAACAGAAAAGTTTAAATAACTACCAACATATCTTGAAAATTGGTGAGAGGATGGATGTAATAAAAACTATTGACAATATCTCAATATATAAAGATAATGTAGTACTTAGTGTGAATGAAAAAATATATCCTCTGGATATAATCTATTCTGCTTCCTATGTGTTTATGGATCGGGCATATGTTGTGATGGGTGGAGGTGGAGATGATTCAGAGGTTTTGGTGACTCTGAGGCCCAAAAAGAAAGAAAATCTAGAAGAACTTGGTAGGGATTTTAATAATGAGCTTATTAATTATGCTGTTTACAAAGAACAAAGTGTCAAGAGTAGAGGGATTAAAGAAACAATTGTTCGAAAAGCACTTGAATCTAATGTCCCAAGTTCAGGCGAATGTTCTGATGATGAATTGGGTGAGGACTCTGATGAGAGCTATAAAGATGATCCTTTAGGCATAGCTGTTCCATGGGAAGAAAAGGAAGGGAAGAATGAATAATATCACAGTAAAAAAAGGGGTTGTTCGAATATTGGTTGATACCCGGTACTATGGTTTTGGAGCAGTACTCACAGCTGCAAAGGCATACCTGGATTCCTGTTGGGTCTTTGTTGATGGGGATCTTGAAGATCAGGTTTTGGTTACATTAAAACCTAAAGACAAGAAAATTGATGTAGATTTGTTAGGATTCGAGTTTTTTAATTTTATGCTGGGGACAATTCAAAATGCCTACACCTAGGGCTTTTGATTTTATTGGTAGAACTAAGAAAATTGGTTCCAAGTATTTTGTTGCAAATATAGATGGTTCTTTTACTATGTTAACTGAAGAGGAGTATAGGAATCTTCTTTTAAAGAATCTTGACAAAGAGCTTTTTTTGGATTTAGAATCCAAGGGAGTTATTATCACGAGTAAGAATATTGATGTTATTGCTGGGCATTTTAGAAGAAGAAGGCAGGTTGTTTATCAGGGACCAAATTTACATATAGTCATACCAACTTTGAGGTGCAACCAGGTTTGTCTTTATTGTCATGCAGCCTCAAGAAGAATGGATGCCAAAGATTGTGATATGGATAAGGAAACTGCAAAAAAAACTGTAGAATTTATTTTCCAGACTCCCTCCAGACCAATAACAATAGAATTCCAGGGGGGCGAGCCGCTTGTTAAGTTTGACATTATTAAATATATGCATAAATATGCAAACGAACTAAACAAGAAATATGAAAAAGACATTAGGTTTTCTATTGTTTCAAACCTAACATTGATGGATGATAAAAAATTGGATTTTATAACAAAGAACATTATTGGGCTTTGTACAAGCCTGGACGGTCCAAAATACGTGCATGATAAGAACAGAAAGATGATTGGCGGATCTGGGAGCTATAACCTTGTTACAAATTGGATTCGAACATTTAATCAAGGATACAAGGAAGGCTATGCAAAACTTAATGCACTTGCAACCATCACCAGGCATTCTTTACCTTACCCAAAAGAAATCATTGATGAATATAAAGATTTAGGTTTGCGCGGAGTTTGGCTTAGGTGGGTGGACCCATTTGGATTTGCTGGATTTGCGTGGGACAAGATCAGCTATAGTGCTGAAGAATTTCTTGAGTTTTGGAAAAAGGGAGTAGATTATGTGTATGATGAATTAAAGGGATTTAAAGAGCTATCTTCTCTAATTTTGCTTCGAAAGATTTTTGCAAGATATGAACCCGCTTTTTTGGACATACTTAACCCGTGTGGTGCTGGCATTGGCCAGATGGCATATATGCACGATGGCAGTATCTACAGCTGTGATGAGGGCAGAATGTATGGGGGAGACTTCTTTAAATTAGGGAATGTTAACCAATCATTTAGTAAAGTTATGAGCTCTCCTAAAATGTGCAGCCTTATTGCGAGTTCTGTTAGTGAAAGCTATTTTTGTGATCATTGTGTATATCAACCTTATTGCGGGGTGTGTCCAGTCTGGAATTTTGCAGACACTGGCACTGTTGTTCCAAAATTGTCAATGGATCTTAGATGTAAAATATTAACCGGTCAGTTTGACTATTTGATTAATAAATACTTCACTAATAAAAAATTCCAAAAAACAGTGGATAAGTTAATCAAATTGGGTGATTCTCAGATAGAAAAGAATCTGTGTATTTAATTTTGCAAAAATTTATATATCAATAGAATTCAGATATATTAAAAAGGAAGGTGAGTATGGGAAATAAAATTTTGCCAAGAGTTAAAAAATCCCTCCGAGGTTATCTTATGGGGGAGGATGGTAAGATTAGTAAGCAATCCATGCTTGTTATTGGAACTTTTTTAGGCGCTGCAGCGCTCTCCACAATCACTATAAGTAAAAGCGTTAGTGCCCAACATGTGTCTCATGGTTCACATTGTTCTCATAGCAGCCACAGTGCCCATAGCAGCCATAGTTCACATAGCAACCACGGAAGTCACAGCAGTCACGGTTCTCACGGAAGTCACGGTTCTCATGGATCCCATGGATCCCATGGTAGTCATGGTTCCCATAGTAATCATGGTAGTCATGGAAGCCATGGTTCCCATGGTTCCCATGGTTCCCATAGTAATCATGGTAGTCATGGATCTCATTGGAATGGATGCTGGCCGGGAGCTAACGTCATATAGATTGTAAAACCATTATTTTTGTATTGAAATGCAAATCAGATTATTTAACATTAAAAAGAAGAAGTTTGAATATATTAATGAAAGAGATATCTCTAATCATCTAAGTGAGTTAGATAAGCTAATTCATATTGTAAGCAACCATAGAAATAGATATTATTACTTACCAAAAAAAACCGCAATAATTGAAATCCCAAAAAGTATCTCTTGTTACCAGTCTCATCCTTCAGACACAGAATCAGATCTGTTCAAAATTGTTGATAAGGATATAAAAAGAGACCGAGAAAAGCCTCTTTTTAAAGATCTAATTATAAATATGCACTCAAAATGTAATTTGGATTGTAAGTATTGTTTTGGATTTTCAAAAGATAAAGAGTTAGAGACACCCACTGAAACAATAGTGGCTCTCATTAGCTATCTCTATAAAAAAAGATATTCTCTGAATAGAATCTATTTCTTGGGATCTGGTGAAACACTACTTGAGTTTAATAGATTTAAAGATATAGTTTCGATACTTAAACAGTATTATCCAAATGTTCCAATAATAGTTGTTACAAATGGTATTTTATCAAAGCAAAAAATAGACTGGTTGATTAAAAGAAAGATAAATATAAGGTTGAGTTGTGATGGTCCAGCTTTTATAAATGATGTTTCTAGACCCATAAAAAATAGCACAAAAAAACCATCAGAGACAGTTCATGCTAACCTCCAATACATAGTAAAGAATACATCTTTATTTACAATAGCACCAACTATTACAAAATTATCTCAGGGATTTGAATCAAACATACTATACTTTTTTTGGAAATTAGGTGTGAAACTTGATAAGATCAGCTGGAACCATGCATCATGCAGAGGAAAAGCAAAGGAACAGCCTACTATCTTAATGAATTATGATGAAATTAACAGATCACAAATTGTGTGGGATGAGTTGGAAGATATACTTGGAGATTACACTAAAACAAATATGTTTGTTAATATGATGGGAACACCTTTTCTTTGTGGAACCATTAATTTTGGCTGGATCACAATTGATGAAAGAGGATGTATTAGTAGCTGTTCAAAGCATGTAAATTCTCTGAATAATTCCTTAATTGAAAAACTTTTAATTGGAAGATATGATTTTGAATCCAAAAAAATCCTTATTTCAAGTAACTCAATTAAGAATACAAATAATTGGATTATATCTGTAATGGAAAAGACAGATTGTTTTAATTGTGAATATCTTTCACTTTGTCGGGGCCCATGCTTCTATGATTCACTTGTGATTGAAGACAATATTGGTGAAGATAACAAAACAAATATCCAGTGTATTAAAAGGAAAAATTATGTTAATAATATCCTACAATATTTGATTGAGACTCATATGTGGAAGAAATATCCACACCACTTAGTAGAGAATGGAATAGAATACTTTAACTATTCTCATAATAAGTTTGAGATTAGAGATCCCAATGACCTCCCAAATAAGTTTCAAAGTGCGATCAAGATTAAGATAGACGTTGAAAATAATTTAGGCAAACAAATAGATCACTTAATTAATTTAAGTAATTCTGAAAATTATTGTTTTAGATTTTTTTTACTTGAATTTAAAATAAACTTAACCAATCCGGAACAAATAGCTAAGAAAATAAACCACTTTCTTGGAAAATTACAGCAAAATTTTGTGTGTTTCCTTGTATTAAAGCCTCTCCCTTATTGTGTTAGGAGATATATTAAAAAAACTTTTTCAATACCAAACACTTGTCTTGAATGCAACAAAATGTTTACCGTAAAAGACAACAAAGTAATATTTTGTGATGGATCAGATGGGAAGAAATTTGATAAATATGTAGACAGGACGCAGATTTTCAATGACTTTAAGAAAATTAATAAGAACACTAATAATCTCTGCCTAAATTGCATTTACAAGGATAGAAAATTATGTTTTGGTTATGTTGAAAATATTAATTGTATTGCGAACAATTAACATAAGTTACATATAAACCTAAAACATCATTCTCCTTAGTGTCTATCATATAAGAACCCTTGTCTGTAGTAATTATTGCTATTTCCTTCTCGTGTATGATTTTATTCAATTGGAGTGCAATGGGTTCTGAAGTATCATTAATTCCTAAAGTTTTATTGTTAATTGATATAATTGTTTCACCAACCGAGATAGAAGTATTACCAAATTTACTATAAGTGCTAATGTTGACTATTGTTAACCCACAAACAGGATTATTTGAATATGCTTCTTTACTTAAGTTTACCCATAACAAAGTTTCATTCATAGAATCATTAACACTAGAAGAATTGGAAAATACTTGGAAAAATAAGTAAAATACAGCAACCACTATTATAAACCACACAATTTTCTTTTTTGAATATTTATCTTTTATCAAGATGAATTAATAACCTCTTTGTTATATTTTTAAAACTTTCTATTTTTATATCCTATTCAAAAGTAGTTTCCAAATATAAAAAGATTTTTGAAACCAGTTTAGTTAATAACATAAATTAAACAGTTTGTGCATAAGATCTTAATCTTATTTAACTGCTTAGCTTGGATTTTCAGAAAAAACTTTATTGATTATCCAAAGAAAAGATTTAAATAACATTATTGAGACTTTCTAAACATGGGCAAAAGAGTAGACATTAAGACTGGTTTTAAGTGCAACAATAATTGTAAGTTCTGTGTACAGGCTTGGAAAAAGCCAGAAGGCAATCGACCCAAAGAAGATATTTCTAAAGACCTGTATGATGCAAAAAAAGCAGGATGCGTGGGAGTTGTTTTTACTGGTGGAGAGGTTTCAATAAGGGCAGATTTTTTTGAGCTTTTAGAGTGTGCACATGACATTGGATTTGCTGAAATCCAAGTACAAACAAATGCAAGAAGGTTTTATTACATGGATTTTTGCATAAAAGCAGTGAGGGCAGGCATGAATGATTTTGGGCCAGCAATTCATGGACATACAGCAGAGTTGCATGATTCATTGACACAAAGCCAAGGAAGCTTTAATCAAGCCTGCCAAGCTATAAAAAATATAAAATCTCTTGGAGTTAATGTGATTACAAACACTGTTGTTGTTAGACCCAATTATAAGTTTATTCCAGAGATAGCAAAATTACTGGTCAGCCTTGATGTGAATCAATACCAGTTTGCATTTATGCATGCTGTAGGCAACGCTATGGATAATTATAATAAAATGATGCCAAGAGTAAGTCTGGCTGCTCCCTACATTAAAAAAGGACTTCAGATAGGAATTGATGCAGGCAAAAAAGTAATGGCTGAAGCAATGCCTTATTGTGTTATGAAAGGATATGAGAGATACACTTCTGAACTTTACATACCTGAAACTGAAATTAGGGATACAACCAGTTATGATCCTGATTTTGGAAATACCAGGAGAACACAAGGAAAGGTGAAATTTTCAAAATGCAAGCAGTGCAAGTACGACCTTATCTGTGAAGGTCCATGGAAAGAGTATCCGGAAAGAATGGGCTCAAAGGAGTTTGTACCTGTGAAAGGTGACAAAATAATAAGTGCTAAGGAGATCCTATGCTAGAACAATATAAACCTGTTAACTATGGTGAAGAGTATGTGGAATTTTGTGGGAGTTCACAATACCCAATGTTTGTTGCAACTGCACTAGGTGTTAAGCCTTGTTTTGATGATTGGGTTCCTTGCAATAAATATGGAGAATTTGTAGGAATCTGTAAGGAATACGGGTTATTTGTTGAGCCGGATGTGGTTTTTGTAAAAACGAGTTTAGATAAAAAACAGGTTGTAGGAGGAGACACAATTACAACAACATTTACAGAGGTTGTGCCGTTTAAGGAAAATGCCAAGAATGGGCAGGTGCATGTTTTTGTATCAAAAGCCAAAGACCAAGCAATTAGAACTAGGAGGTGTGGGTGGTATCCGGGAATTATTAGTGGCAGATCAGTAAATAAACCATTTGTTGACCACATGAGATTTGGAAAGAACTTGGGTTTCCCAGAATGCTGTGTGGATTTCTTTAGAAAGTACAATAATTGGGCAAAATACTCACACCCATACGAAAGCTATAATAGCACACCAAACAAAAGTAGTCCGTCCTCATATTATTGTAATAATTTCACAATGGATTTTATCTATTTTTATATTCACCATATCCCATGTAATTTTAAATGCGATGCAACTATCGCTTCTGCAAAAGTTGTAGAGAATAAAATAAAAGATGTTGAACCAAAATTTGTTGAGAAAACTAATAAGATTCTAAAAAGTCCGTTGTTAGTCTTTGGTGAACGTAATTTCATATTGTTTGAGGAAGGTAATTACTCAAAAGGAGAATTAAAATACAAAAAAACAAAATATATCTCAAATTACGCCCGAAAAGAGGATAGAGTTGGATTTATTAATGATGTTCAAAAAGGCAATAGTTTGTTTTTCAAAGATAAGAAATTATGTGTAGAGAAAAATGAAAACTTAATCTTTGAGATAGAGAAAGAGCCTGAATGGTTTATAATTGATTTTCAATAAAATGATTAAAGAACTTGAAGAATATCTTAGATTCCCAGTCAAAAGGGTTATTGTTAAATTAGACTATGAGACCCCTCATGATGAGGCTTTCTCATACGCAATTTGTCAGAGATTCTTTAATAAACCAGATCAGTTAAAAACTGCGATGCAACTTGGAAATAAGGCTCTCAACCAATTGCTAAAAAAAGAAGATTATATCCAGATTAGTCATCTATTTGCACTTGTTGGGAATATGTACTATCTCCAGGAGAAATATAAAATCAGTGCGGGATACTTTTTAAAGAGCATAAATTATAATAAAAAAGATCTTACCAGTTGGATTGAGCTGATATTCTCAATAAGAGCCATGGGAGATTTTGATACATTTGATAAGTGTATATTTAATCTTAAAAAGCTATATACGCTTGGACAAAGAGAAGAAGAGATTACACAACAAACGCTGCTAAAACTAATTGAGCAGGCATGTAAAAATGGGTAATAAATCAGAAGTAATCGGGTTGATCCATAAATGCAATTGTTTATGTATTATGTGTCCAAATTCTTTAAGTTATCGTAAACTTAAAGATATGACTAAACTTGAATTTTTTGAGTGGGTAGACAGACTTACACCAGATGTCAACCACATTACCTTTACAGGAGGTGAACCAACTCTCCGACGCGATTTGTTTGAGCTTATTAATTATGTTAATCAGAAGAGGCCAGACATACATATGAGGCTGCTTACAAATGCCAGGATGTTTTATTACAAATCTTATTTGGATGATTTTCTTGCTCAAGGCCTAAAAAACCTCGAATTTGGCATCCCTATTTGTGGACCAAATGCAAAAACCCATGATAAGGTTACAAAGGCTAAAGGTAGCTTTGAGCAAACCATGGGGGGAATGAAGAACCTCATGGCAAATGGATTTTTAGTTGAATTAAGAATTGTGATTAATAAGATCAATCTTGATGAGTTGAATAATATGTCTGAGCTGATCAAAAAAGAACTAAATGATGTACTCAGGATCACATTTTATTACATGCAAATCACAGGAAATGCTTTAAAAAATAAGGACGAAGTTTTTATTTCATATAAAAAAATTCGTGATAAAATTGATATTGCGCTTAACAGTCTGAATGGGTTTACAATTGGACTTTGTCATTTCCCACTTTGCACTGTTAATCCAAAATGGTGGCCAATTGTTTGGAGGAGCGTTGTTGATAGGAAGCTGTTTTTCCCTGAAAAATGTAATTTGTGTTTGTATAAAAAGTATTGCCTGGGAGTTATGAAAAGTTATAGGGCCAATTTTGGGGTAGGAGAATTTCAGCCAATTAAACAAAAGTACAATATTGTTGAGAGCAATGATCTAGCACGGCCAATAAAAGAGGTGCTATAATGCCAGAACGTATTACAATTATCCAGGATTACAGATGCAATAACAACTGTATGTTTTGCTGTAATGGAGACAAAAGAAATGATTTCAAAGGAATGAACACAATAGAAGTAATGGAAACAATGAGGGTTGGAAGAAAAAGAGGGGCAACTTTTATTGACTTTATTGGTGGTGAGCCAACAATGAGAAGCAATATTATCCCACTTGTGAAATATGCTAAAAAATTGGGCTTTATAACTATAGCAACAACATCTAATGGGAGGATGTATTCTTATCCAGAATTTACAAAAAAAATGATTGATGCGGCCCAAATGCACAAATTCATGATTATTTAACAAGAGTTCCGGGTTCATTTGACCAGGCATTAAAAGGCATAGAAAATGCAAAAAAATTTGGTATAGAGCGAATTGAAATCAACACAACAATTGTTAAACCAAATTACAAGCATCTGCCGAAAATGGCCCAGATGTACAATGAGCTAGGAGTTGCTGAACCTAATTATATCTTTCCAGATCCTACGCCTATTGGATATGCATATAAATACTTTGATGAAATAGTCCCAACATACACAGAATCAATGCTTTATGTTAGAAAAGCTATTCAGGTAGGGGTTGATGGTTTAAATGACCAGATACTAACACAATATGTTCCCGCATGTTTTATGAAAGGCTATGAAAAACATATAGGTGAGTTCTTTTTTGAACCTGAAACAGAACATCATGCTTCAGATTTTATTAATGAGAATGTTATTGAGGGAAGAAAACAAGCAGGAAAATTAAAAGGTCCTCAATGCCGCAAATGTAAATTTGATCCAGTCTGTGAGGGAGTATGGAAACAATATGGTAAGAAGATAGGCCTTCATGAACTAGTGCCTGTTCCAGGAAAACCATTTAGAACAAAGAAAGAACTCTTGATTGAGTTCTACGGTGAAGAGACTTTGTGAAAATAGTATGTTGCTGAACCATAAGAATAATTCTTATATATAGAAAGATTATGAATTTCTTTTATTTCATTACAAATAGGATAATATTCAGGTGACCAATCTTTAATGCAATAAAAATCTTCAAAAAACAGCCAACAGCTATTTGAAGTATTTATTTTGGGATCAATTAATTTTTCCAGGCCAACAGCTGTCAGATTTGTTGTTGATTCAAAAGCAATAGGAAATGCAGCAGCAATAGTACATCCTTGCAGCTCTTTTTCTACTTTCTCAATAATCTGTGTCTCTAAACTCACATAATCAACTGCCTCACCATACACAATTCCTTTAATCTGAAAAGAGGTCAGAATCAAAATCAAAACCAAAGAGCATAATTTAAACAATTGTTTGTATTTTCCTTTAAACAGAGTAGATAATTCTTTAATACCTTTAGCAGCCAAAACTATTATTACCAAATAAAACATCATAAACATTCTGTCTCTAATCCATAATTCATTATGCCATGTTCCAAAGTGAAATAACCAAAAAAAGACAACATATGTGAGAGAAAAAGCTCCAAATCTTGACCACAATCCGAAAATAGCAAATAACGGAATCAAATATACCAAATAATCCCACTTTATTATCTCGTGACCATATCTTTTTGTATTCTCGACCAAGTTTTCTAAGCTCCAATTCTTTCTAAGTTTATTATTGTAATCATCTTCTCTTGTTTGATCATAATGCTCAGAATACCACCCTGCAATTCTTAGAAAATGTGGCGTAACAATCAAGAAAACAAATAAACAGCCTATCAGCAAATGCTTAAGTTCTTTTTTTGAGATCTTTCTTGAAAATATAAATCTCCCAATGAAAAATAAAGGAATTAAAACATAATTCTCAGGCCGGATAACACAGGTAAAAGAGATCACTGCCAAACTTAGGTACATAAGTCTGCTCCTCTTTAATCTGTAATATAAAAACATTAGAGTGATACTAAAAACAATGAAAAACAGACTAGTTACATTAGTCTCTGCACTTCCAGACCATTTCAAATGAATGGGTAACACACTAAAAATTAATGTGCTATAAAGGCTTATCTTCTCATCCCTAAAAATTGTGTAGGTCATAAAAAAGATAAGAACAATTGTTGAGGCTCCCAGAATGGCAGAGATATATATAGGCACATAATTGTTAACTCCAAACAGCTTGAAGGAAAAAGATATTAAAAATGGCCAGCCGAGGGATTTTCTATAATTACCAATATCATTTTGAATTAACAGATCTTTCCCAGTCTTCATATACATAAATTCATCATTGAGCATAAGGTGTGCTTTTGGGATTACAAATAATCTTACTAACAACGAGATTAAGAAGATTATCCAAAGAAAAACTTGATACTTCCTATTTATCCTAAAAAACTTTCTAATATCTTTAAAATTAACCATGAATAAAACAATTGATAGTGAAAGACTAAACTTTACTAAGAGCACTACTAAACTATTGCTAAACATAGATCCTAAGTTATTCTATTTGTATTTATTCTTTTTGCCATATGTATCATTCTGGAAGTTTATGATTGACCTCAAAAAGTTATCTTATCAATTTAGATGTATTCTATAAAATGTATACTCACTTTCACCGTGCTTATAAGCTTTGTACACAGTATTATCATATTTATTGAGTAATTCATCACACTTTTTCCTAAACTTATCAGTCCACCAATCTTTACAGTAATAATCTTCAAAAAACAGCAGACACTCATTTGACAAAGAAAATTCTGTTCTATCAGATAACAAGAGTTTGTTAGCATTAATAACTTTCAGATTAGTAGTTGATTCAAACACAATTGGTTGCATAGTAAGAATTGTACAATTTTTGATCTCTTTTTCAGCAATCTCAGGAATATTTGTTTGAAGAGTCCAAGCATCATTTGGTTTTGAAGATAGGTGATTGATAGACTGGAAAAGAATAACCAAAATAATGAAAAAGCTTATCAGATTAAAAATAGTATTTTTCCACTGCTTTTTTAATCCAGCAATCTTTTTAATAGTCAGGACTGCTAGAGCAATAAAAACAGGGTAAAAAGTCAAGTATATTCTCCTTCTTCCTCCTAGAGTATCTAGCCAGGAAGTAAAATATACAAGCCAGAACAAAACTAAGTAAATGCTTGCAAATAAACCAAATTTTGAAACAACCCCTATAACAGCAAATAAAGTAATAAAAACAGGGAATTTTGGATTACTAAACACTTCTCCACCATAATCAAATGAATTTGAAACCAGATTCTTTAAACTCCAGTTCTCTCCTTTAACTTTACCTTCAGAATCACTTTGCATCTGGTTATAGCTAGTGTACCAGTCTAATTGTTGGATTAAATTTGGTGCAGCTAAAACAAGAGCAAGAATAGCTGCAATAATAACATGTTTTGAAATCTTTTTGTTATAAATCCATATTCCTGCAAAAAACAAAAGAAACAAAACATGATTCTCAGGCCTTATAATACAAGCAAAACTAATCACAGCAAGACTCAAGTAAAGCAAGGATTTTTTTTGATCATGATAATACACAAACATTGTAAAAACCGCAAGAGTAATAAAAAACACACTCACTATATTTGTTTCTGCACTTCCTGACCACTCAAGATGCAGAGGTAGGAAAGTCAGAATTGCTGATGAAATCAAACTCACTCTCTCGCTTTTTGAGATTGCATAAGTCATCAAGAACATAGATAAAGTAGTTAAAACACCAAAAAAAGCTGAAGTATATAGCGCAACATGATTGTTAATACCAAACAATCTAAACGCAAATGATATCAAGACTGGCCAGCCAATAGATTTCTGATATCCTGGTGTTGAGTTATTCAGCAGTAAATTCTTCCCTGCCTTCATGTAGTAATATTCATCATTATACATATAATGGTAAACATTATTTAGAAAAAGCCTCATAATAAACGAAACTAACAAGAGTATAATTAGCAAGATCCAATATTTTTTCTTAACCCTGAAAAATTCTTTTAAATTTTTAAAATTGATTAGAAATAACACAACCATAATCCAAAAACTAATTCTAGCAAAAATAATAATTAGCATATCATTCATAATGTAATAATTCCTATTGTTGTATTTATTTGTTTATATTGCAATTCAATAATACTTAAAAAACCTGATTACTTTATTCAAATATGCCAAAAAGAGTGAAATGGATAGTTATAAGTGGGGGTGTGCTTTCTGGCCTGGGAAAAGGGATTGTCACAGCTTCAATTGGCAGAATTCTACAGCAAAACTATAAAGTGATCCCTGTAAAATGTGATGGTTATCTGAATGTGGATCCAGGCACAATGAACCCCTGTGAGCATGGGGAAGTCTTTGTTCTAGATGATGGTGGAGAAGTTGATATGGATTTTGGGCATTATGAGCGATTCATGAATATCAACTGCAAATTTGGTTGGAATCTGACCTCAGGGAAAATATTTCGTTCTGTCATAGAAAAAGAGAGGAGAGGAGAATATCTGGGCCAAACAGTACAAATTGTACCACATGTGATAAATGAGATCAAGTTAAAACTAAAAAAAATAGCTGAATCTGAAAAAGCTGATATAATGCTCCTTGAAATAGGAGGAACTGTAGGAGACATTGAGAATATGATATTTTATGAGGCAGCGCGTCAATTAAAATTAGAATATGGTCAAAAAAATGTTCTAAACATCCATTTAACCTATGTTCCTGAACTAAATTCTGTTGGAGAGCAAAAAACAAAGCCCACGCAACAAAGTACTGATCTGTTGCAACAGGCAGGAATCCAACCCGATATAATAATTGGTAGATCTAATGTGCCACTTTCAAAACAATCAAAAGCAAAAATTGGTATGTTCTGCAATTTAAAACTTGAGGAGGTAATTAGTAATCCTGATGTGAACAGTGTTTATGAATTGCCCTTAATATTTGAAAAAGAGGATTTAACTAAAATAATTTCACATAAAACAGATTTGGATTTGAAACAGCTCAAAACCTGGAGAACACTTGTTAATAACATGAACACTACAAAAAAACAAGTTAACATATTAATCTGTGGTAAATACACTCAACTTCATGATTCTTATGTAAGTATTTTGGAAGCTCTAACTCATTCCGGAGCTCAACTTGGGGTTAAGGTAAACACAGACTGGATAGAAACAACTGATCTTGAAAATAAAGACTTTGATTTAAATCAAATCTCGCAAGCTGATGGAGTTATCATCCCCGGCGGCTTTGGAACCAGAGGCGCAGAAGGAAAAATAAAAGTAATCCAGGAGTTAAGAGAAAAAAACATTCCTTTCTTAGGACTTTGCTATGGTCTGCAATTAGCTGTTGTTGAATATGCAAGAAATATATGTGGCCTTGAAAATGCAAATTCAATTGAAGTAGATCCAGACACAGATCATCCTGTTGTTTATATCCTACCTGGCCAAGAATTAATTAATCAAAAAGGAGGAACATTAAGATTGGGTGCTTTCCCAGCCAAAACAAAAAAAGGTTCAATGGTAAGTAAATTGTACAAAGCAGGGCTGGTTTATGAAAGACACAGACACAGATATGAAGTAAATCCACTATATCATCAATTATTGCAAAGTAATGGAATGATTTTCTCGGGTATGAGTCCAGACAATAAATTGGTGGAACTAATTGAGCTTCCAGATCACAAATTCTTTATTGGAACTCAAGCACATCCTGAGTTAAAATCCAGGCTTGAAAGGCCTAGTCCTTTGTTCACCGGCTTCTTAAAGGCTTGTGTTGATAAGTGAATTATGTAATTGTCCGAAACCTTTATATACTTCTCACTACTTTTTAATAGTAAGGGGTTGGAAACAATAGCAAAACTAAGAGAATTTGAAAGGGCAGTAAAAAAATCATTTTCAAATGTACGGGCAGATATTCTAACTATAAAAGATTACTTAGAAAAGCAGCATGATCTTATTAATCAAGACATTTCTGAATTACAATCTCAAATCTTTGAAATGCAAAGGCTTGTAAGTAAAACAAACGCAGAACTTGAAAACAAATACTATGAAAAGTCCGCTGCTAAGAAAGGAACAAAATCAAGATCAAGAATTCACAAACAACTTAGAACTCAAATTGACTCACTAAATAGTCAACTAAGTGATCTAAATAAAAAGGTTAAAAATATTGAAAACAAAAAGGTTTCTGAGTCAAAACTAAATAAAACGTTATCCAAAGTTAAGAGAAGCATAACAGCCTTAGAATCTGATATCGAAAGTAATTATGTTGAAATCTCTAAAAATATTAAATCATACAAAAGAAGTCTTTCAAAAAAAACAGTTAAAAAAACCAAATCAAAAAAGCAGAAGGGGCCAGGTTTGTTTGTCACACTATTTTCAAAAAGAACTCCTAAACCAGTAAAAAAGAGAAAAGCAAAACCCAAAAGAAAATCAAAAAAGAAAAAGAAAAAAAACATACAGGTAATACCAATATTAATCATATTCTTTGCAGTAATCTTATTGGGAGTTGGAATCTGGTATATCTATAATAATTCGCCAATAATTCCACCTGCTTTCGAAAATGAAACTGGAACACAATTACCTACTGATATGACAATTCTAGAAGTGTATGAAACAGACTTTGTTAACATTATGCCAAACATGTCTGACCCAGATCAAGACAAACTCACATACATATTTGGCTATCCATTAAATAAGTCTGGGCAATGGCAAACACAAAAAGGAGATGCTGGACAGTATTCGATAGTAATCTCAGTATCTGATGGACAGAGCACAACTGAGATGGAATTTTTATTAATCGTGCTTCCAAAACAATAATTACTCAAAAATAGAATTTCTAATCTCAGAATAAAATAATATTTCTTTTAATACACTCTTGCTCAATATTATTTTTAATTTTATCAATATTAGGAACTTTTACCTGTTTTTTACTTTGTAAAGAGTCGATTTTCTCCTTAATATGCTCTAACCTATATTCAAGCTCCTTTAAAGACAAATTTGCCCCATCAGATTTAATAGACCTATTCAAACCTTCGTATTCCTCATTTTTAACCTTAAAATCCCTGCTCAAATCACTCAAGTAACCAATGGAGAACTTATCAATAATTTGAATGCTTTTCTGAGCAATGCTTTCCTTAACCTCCACTTTTTTATCAACAATCTGCTCTTTCAAATTCTGCAAAACATCAAAAATCTCTAACTGCTTATCCTTTAACAATGTTTCAAAAGGTCCTTGCAGATAAAGTTCTATTAATGCATGATCAAGACTCATCTTAGAATATTTTTTTAAAGGTCTCTGCAACACAGAAAAATCACTCACAACCTGATTTTTAATATTCTTTAATTTTTCTTCCATAGAATTTTTTTCTTCAAGTTTTGATAAATATTCCTTGTAAACGCTGCTGTTTTTATGAGACTTTAATTTTGACTCAATCTTTTTTAATTGTTTATTCAGTTTTTCATTCTCATCCTTAATTGCTGTGAAAACTTGGGCAGACTTCTTCTTTTGGCTTTTTGCATTCTCAAATTCCAAAACCAAATTTTTCAGCCTCATTAGCCTCTCTTTTTCAGGAGAACCAACCATAATTCTTTTGTGTAATTCATCAATAGTTCTTACATTATCAGCCACTTTACTCACTTCATTTGCAAAAAACTCTTTTAGCACATAAAATGCCCTGGCAGTGGACTGACTATATGATTTTAGCTCTTCATCATATGTATCAAAACTAACTTCAATCTTTGAGAGATAATCTCTTGTCTTCTGAACATATGAATCCCTATTTCCCTGCATAATTTGAATAGTTCTTTGATTGATATCTGGATTATGTAATTTAGCTTTTTCCAGGGTATCAACATTCTTGTATGCATTCTTTATAATTACCAAAATTTTTTCACGTAACTTATGTTTCATCCCACCTAATTTGTCATTTATCTTCTCCTCTTCAGAATTAATCCAAGCTTCTAATTCCGAATACTTGATTTTTTTCTTAAGAAACGATATCATCATAAACCACCACAGTTTTCCTTTTACTCTTAAAGCCCTTAATAATCTCAACTGGCTTTTTAAAATAATCAGTCAATAAAATCACCAATTCCTGATTTGCTTTTCCCTTGATTGGCGCTGCCTTTAATTTCACCACAAGTAATTCCTCTTTGTAACCCAAAACCTCGCTCTGCCTGGATTTTGGCTTAACAAGTATTTTTACTCTCACGATAATATAATATTAACACAAATTTTAAATAATTTGTCTTAAAATGAGGGGTTATGGGAGATTACACTCAATCTACAGAGTATAGTGGCGCAGCTGCAGCCCTCTTAATAGTCATTAATCAGTTAAAGCCAAGCCATAAACTAACAAAACTAAATGAATTCAAAATATGGCTTTACTCTGTTAATTTACCCACTAGAGCATGTTCAATCTATGGTCTAGCAAGCTACGCACTAACAAAAGGAGTGAAGTGTAGTATAATGGTAGGTAAGCAAGAGTACGATTTTCCAGATTATAGATTCAAAGGTTATAAAAAAGATGATATTGAAATAGCCAAGTATACTGAAGACATACATCTACACAAATTCAAGGAATTGGGTGGAATCCTAGAGGAAAAAGCCATCACAATAGCTAAAGTCAAACAGATGCTTAAATCTAATAGGATACTAATCCTTAGAACTGATGCTGGTTCATTCAGAGACCTTAGACCCTCCTCAAATTACATTGTTGTTACTGGGTTTAGGAATAAGAGTTTTGAGATTCATGATCCATACCAAGGCAAAATAAACTTACGTGAGACTCAGATAGTGCAGTGTTTTGAAGATTTGGTAGTCAAGAGAAAAAGAGACCCTAGAATGATAATATTCTCAAAATAATATTCGCTCTATTCTAAAGATGCTGAGTTTTTCGTTTGGAATACTGAACCGGATTTTTAATCCTCTTGCATAAATTATCAGGCTTGCAAATTCGTATATCTGCATAATAAGACAAATTTTGACAATTAGGGGGGAGTATTGCTTGTTTTCTATGCTTTCTATATTTGATCTGACCTTCCAAAATAGTTGGTTTTAATGGCTCTTCATTTTTTTTATTCCAAGCCCTGGCTCTTTGTTCAATTTGCTCAAAACTCCAGCCACAACTCTTTAGAAAATTCATCATACAAAACAAAAACCTTTTTCTCCCATCTTTTAAGCCCTTCATACCCAAACACATACAAGGAGGAAAAAACTTCTCAGGAATAGCGATTTCAGGAATCTCAACAACTTTTTCTTCCTTTGGTTTAACATAATGCTTAACTTGATAATCAAATGCTTGCACTATCAATTGTCTGGCTTCTCCTTGCATTAAAGTTGAATCATTTAAAAATTTGAATTCTCCAACTTTCACATTCTCAGGCTTAGCCATCTCCTTTGAAAAATCTGCCACTTTATTTGGATCAATTGGAATTGATACCAATCTTGATTTTTCATGTAAAGAATATGGCATTCGATAAAGATGCCTGCTTGAAATAAGTACAGTATCAATCTCTAAAAAAGCATCAACATTAAGTTTTTTTATCCTTAATCCAGACTTTGTTTTTGACAAAGCTGTAACCTTTCCTGGATCAAGATTAACTCTCTGTGCAATCTTGTCTAAATCATTACATTCAAAGTCCATAATCTTTTTTTCAAGCTCAGGTTGAATCATATCTCGAAGATAAAGGGCAATTGCCCTTGCTCCATCGGGAAACAAAGTTTTGGTTTTCCTTCCTGTAACCTCCTCAGGGAATGCATTAAATGGAACTCCTAAATGAAATCCCTTATTTCCTGAGAACTTACAACTAACAGACTTAATATTATAATATTGTAGTGCTTTAACAAGCAATTCAGCTGCAAATTTGGAATAGTCAACCGAAGCACAATCAATATCCAAAACAAGGTCCCACCCTGCTCTTTGTTCCTCTAATTGCTTCCTACTAAGTGAAACATCCAACTGTAAAGGATTATTCCATATCTCTTCAGATGCATGAAATGAAGTTGCTCCCTGCTTTGCAGCTTCAAAAACATCTAAGGGATACTGCAGAATATCCGGTCTTTTTCCAAAACCCCTATCTCCGTATCTTGTGGCTATTTCCTTGCCCTTTGCAGCTTCACAAATAGCATCCTGAATGTCCTTTCTTTTATAATGTTTAATTGCAGTGCTAATTAAAAGCATGCTCTGGCTAAAGATTCTCACATTTAATAGTTTTTGGGTTAAAAATAAAAATACAATGCAAATTATCCTGATAAATAAAACACTATTTAAACTTTAAAAACAATTACACAAAAATGGATGATTTCAAAGATTTACAAGATTGGGCAAATAAACTAGCAATGAGCAAATTATTAGTTATTGTAGAAGGTAAAAATGACATTAAGGCTTTAAACAAATTAGGGGTAACAAACATTAGAGAACTAAAAAAACCACTATATGCTGAAGTAGAATCAATAGCAAGCCTTGCAATAAGGGTGGTAATTCTAACTGATTGTGACAAAGAAGGTAAGAAACTGTATGGCAAACTAAAAAAAGACTTGAATAAACTCGGAGTAAAAATTGATGGCCAATATAGAGAATTTTTGTTAAAGTCTGGTTACAGTCACATTGAAGGACTAAAATCATAAATTATATAAACTACATATTTATAAATAGCTTAAAAGAGGGGAAATATGCGTTTGAATAAATACTTATTAATAGCATTAATTCTACTTATACTAACTTACACAGCCTATGCAGATACAGTATGTTGCCAATATGATGTACCAGGCGGAGGTACAAGCTGGGTTTCAGCAGATTGTGCGGACAGCAGTTGCTCATATGATTTAACATGCAGTGTGGAAGGGGATTATTCATTCCAAGTATATAATGTTGAAGCAGCACAAGCACAGGCAACAACACCTGCCTCATGTAATTGCATATCATCCAACATCGGAGGAGGATATGGCTGCTGCCAGCCAGGTGGAGGTACTGATTGTGTTGATGCAGGTGGATCATGTCAAAGTGCAGGAGCCTGTAGTGGGACTTACTTATGTGGAGGACAAGGAGGATCAACACCTAATGATTGGGAAGATTGCTCAAACACACCTGCAACAGATACAGATGCAGGTGACACTCCAGGAACAGCTGGGACATGCTCAGTTTACTCATCTTGTTCTGGTGGAGCATGTACAAGTTCAGACTATGCAGATACTTGTGGTTCAACAACTAGCTTAACCGAATATTATAATAGTGCTAATACCTGCTTGTCTAGATCATACCTTTGTGTAGATTTTGAACAAGTAGCAACAGGAGGAACATCAAATGATCCATCAACAACTTCAACTTGTATAGGTGGTGTTTCAGCAGAGTGCTCATCAAACACTTTTTCAACCATTAATCAGGTGAATAACACAGATTTTTGTGTTGATCCTTCTGACTGTTATTTTAATGGAGGTGCAGGTGGGGGAAATTGTGATTTCAGGGAATATTATTCAGAAGATTCAGCTGATGCCTGCACGGGAATTGATGCTTGCACAGGAACGCAAGATTATGATCCAGACACTAATTCTAATACTTGTAATGAATGTGTTGGTGCAACTAAATGGGCATTAAATGGTGAAGTAGCTCAATTAGATTGCTGTGGTGATGACTCGGGGGAAAACTATCTTTATTATGAACAATATTCAGCAGATGGTTGTAATGATATCACAAATGAAGACTGCGTTGGTTTAGATGATGATGGTACTGACAATAGTTGTTGTGATACTTCAACAGATTGTGTTTTGGGAAATTCCTGTTATAATGCAGGATTTGGTCCAGTTGACTTGGATGGGGACGGAGTTGATGGTGAATTTTGCAGATCAGGTGGAAACACCTGGCAAGACTGTGATGCAAGTGAAGGATTCTGTACTAGTTCCAGTTGTGGCTCAAAAACCTGGATTACAGGAGGAGAATCGTCTCAATTTGGGGAATATGACTCTGGTTCTGAAACAGAATGTTGTGAAGATGATTCAGGAGAGTATTTTCTTGAAAATTTAAATGTTTCAACACAAGCATGTTGTGGGGAATCAAACAATTGTGTTGATAATGCAAGCCAATGTATTAATGATGGTCAACCAGGATTTTTAATATCTGATGGTGGGAGAGATCAAATAGCTGTGTGTAATGGTGGGACTCCTCCAACATATGAAGAATGTGATGATTCTGAATCTTTATGTAATGTATGTGCGGGTGTAGGCTCAACCACTTGGTCAACTGCAGGTGAAACTTGTGGTGAATATGGAAGTTCAGCAGATGGAGGAGATGGCATAACAGAATGTTGTGGTGATGATGCTATTGAATTTTATGTCACAACAGGTGTTGGGTCTGGAAGTTGCTGTGATGCAGCATCAGATTGTGTAGATTCTAACAATACATGTTTCACTGGAACTGAAATTTGCCAGGCTCCAACAAATCCTGCTCTATATGCAGATGAGGACTGTGACGGAGAAACAGATTATGATAGTCAAGACGGATATATTGGTGATGCAAGCTGCCCAGTACAAATAATAAACATAGACCTTAATGAAACAATAGCTCGGATTGGATCGCAATTTGAAGTTAATTGCACTGTAACTCCGGCTGGAGTAAACTCTGTGGATGTTCAAGTATCAAATGGTTCATGTAATTGGAGAAGTTGGGACTTATCAGCAGGAATTGCCACATTTGATTGTGTTCACACTTCATGCAGTGCAAGTACATCTGTGACTTGTACAGTCAACGCATCAAGAAGTACTCAAACAGGAATTGATCAAGCTGATGCAATAACTATATGCTCCTTAGATGGAGGAGATTGCCTAGGTTGTCCTTGCTGTGTAGACTTTGCATGTGATGATGACTATAACAAATGTGTCAGTTGTAGAGTGGATAGTGTTCAAGATAGACCACCTATTTTTTATGGAGGCGGATTATGTGAAGATGCCTCACCATTAGTTGATTGCTATGCTAATTCATCTTGTGATGAGCTTGACACATTAGAATGTATTGACATAAGTACAATTTGTAATAATACCTGTCAGCCAGCAAACAGGGATCTATCTGAAGAATTTTGCATTGATAACACTGGCTGCGTGCAGTTGAACTGGAATTTAACTGGAGAAAAAGCAGCGCATGGAGAATATGAAGGTTCTCAACCAACACCTGAATGCTGTGGGGATGATGCAGGTGAAACATTTAGATACAGAGAAATTGCAAGCTACTCTGGTTCAAATCAAGTGGTAGATTCATATAGTATTTCAACTGATATAAAAGATTCGGCATGTTGCAATGATGTAACAGATTGTGTTTTTGAAGGAGTTTGCTATAGAGACTTTGATGAAGTCTATACAATCAACATAGGTTCAGCTGAAAAATCAACCTGTGAAGGATTAAGCAAACATGATTGTAGAAAAATAGAATCCTGCTTTTGGAGAAATGATGCATGCGTTTACAATGTAAGACTTGATTCCACATATGGTACAATTGTATACAATGATGTAAATAAAGATGGATATGACGAAGTATGTGATCCTGGTGAATGGATGGTTGGAGATCTTAATTCATCATTTTACGGATTTGTATACAATGTTACACTTGGCGGGATTCAAGGAGCAACAGTGCAGATATCAGGTGTATCTGAATTATCTAATGCAACATATCACTTCAATGGTACCACAGATATAAACGGCTATTATGATATTGAAGTATTTGGAAACGGAACTTATGATATAATTGTAACAAAATCATTATTTGGTACTGATACAGAAATCAACAGATATATTGGAATGTTTGACGACATAGAAATAAACTTTACATTAATGGATGCACATGAACAATGCGAACCGGATTGTACATATCAAGGAGATAGCATATGTCACACTGATTGCAATTCTAAATTGGGGTGCAGCTTTTTTGATAACAATACATTATCACTATGTGCAGGAAAACAAAGTGGATGGACAGTTGATTACAATGGCAGCCATGCAGTAGATTGTTGTGAAAGTCAACCATATGAAAGTAAAGAACTTAAAATAATTGATACAGACACAACACTCATCTCAGATCTTGTGAGATTAGTAAGAGTTGTATTCTTTAAAGGTAAGCCAGTAAAGATGGTAATAGATGTGTTTAGGTAGCTGATTCTTTCTGTGTTAAATTAGTTACACCTTAGCCATCTGTGTGAGTGAGACCTAAATCATTACCAAAGTCAAAATGGAACAGTTAGTCAATATTCTAGCCAAATCAGGTAACTAACTCATAAAACAAATAACAAACTGGCTCACGAACTGGCTTGGTGTAACTAATCAGCTTTTGTAAACAAAACATTTAATAATGCACTCAGCTTACCTGTTCCTATGAAGCACACAATTAACTTTAGATGTTGTTGTTAGAACTAGCTTCATTGATATTCTATTTTATTTTAAAAATAATAAATAATACTTTAATCACATACAGGAGGTAAACAAATGAAATATAAATTAACAACAAAGGGTGAGTATCCCTGCAGAAGCATACCAGCTTCTAAAAGTAAAAGAGCTCAAAGAGCATGAGCAAATTAATAGAAAACACCATGTAAAAATCATTAAAGAGATACAGAAAAATAGATATGTCATACCAATTATTGTTGATTCAAAACATAAAATAATTCTTGATGGACATCATAGATTTAATGCAATAAAAAGATTGGGCTACAAAGACATACCTGCTGTTATTGTTGATTATGAGAGTTCAGATGTGCAAGTTGCTTCTTGGAGAAACAATATCATTGTAACAAAATCTGATGTAATTAGGAGAGGCTTGAATAAAGACTTGTATCCCCCAAAAACATCAAGACACACAATAAGGAATCTACCACAAATTAGGATACCATTAAAATTATTGGAGGTAACAAATGAATAATATAATTGAATTAATAGGAAACACACCTGTTGTAGAGATAAACAAGCTAAATCCAAACAAAAAAGTTAGGGTATTTGCAAAACTAGAAGGATACAATCCTGGCGGATCAGTAAAAGACAGAATTGCTTTATCCATGATAGAAGCTGCAGAAAAAAGTGGAGAATTAACTTTAGATAAAGTGATACTTGAACCAACCTCAGGAAACACAGGTATTGGTTTAGCCATGGTTGCAGCTATAAAGGGATGCAAAACAGTTCTTGTGATGTCAAATGGAATGAGTGAAGAGCGAAAGCAAATGCTTTATGCATTTGGAGCAGAAATTGTGCAGACAGATCCTGAATTAGGAACAGATGGGGCAATAAAAAAAGCTCATGAGATGCTAACAGAAAATCCTGAAAAATATTGGATGCCAAATCAGTTTGATAACAAAGCAAATATACTTGCACATTATAACGGTACAGCAGTTGAAATTATAGAAGGTGTACCTGAAATAACACATTTTGTTGCAGGAATGGGAACTTCAGGAACCCTAATGGGTACTGGTAAACGACTTAGAGAGTATAATCCAGAGGTTAAAATCATCGGAATAGAACCAGAACCTCTTCATGCTATTCAAGGGTTAAAGAACATGGGTGAAGCAATAGTTCCAGGTATCTATGAAGAAAATAAACTAGATTGGAAGATTGAAGTAAGAACAGAAGATGCTTATGAAACAGCTAGACAATTAGCGTTGCAGGAAGGAATATTTGTTGGAATGAGTTCAGGTGCAGCAATGTATGGGGCAATGAATGTGGCAAATTCATTAAACAAAGGCACAATTGTGGTAATATTTCCAGATGGTGGAGAAAAATATTTAAGCACTCCCTTATTCAGGTGATATAAAATGACACTAAGGATATTCAACACTCTAACAAGGAAAAAAGAAGAGTTTAAGCCAATTGAAGATGGAAAAATAAGAATGTACATATGTGGACCAACTGTTCAAGGTCCAGCACATATTGGGCACGCTAGAACATACATTGCATTTGATGTTATAAGACGATATTTGATTTATAGAGGCTTTCAAGTTAAATATGTGATGAATATAACTGATGTGCATGATGATATCATCAAGGTAGCTAATGCTGAGAATAAAACAATGCAGGAAATATCAGAAAAATTTACAAATATCTTTTTTAGGGATCTAAAGGCACTTAAAATCATGGATGCTGACCTGTACCCAAAAGTCACAGAAACCATCCCTGAAATAATAGAAATGGTAAAAAAGCTTGAAGAGAGTGGAAATGCATATGAACGTGACGGATCAGTTTACTTTGAAATATCTTCATTTGAAGATTACGGAAAGTTTGCTAGAATCAAATTAGATGAAACTAAAACTGGTACAAGAGTTGATACAGATAAATATGACAAGGATAACCCAATGGACTTTGCATTATGGAAAGCAATGAAACCAAATGAACCTTTTTGGGAAAGTCCTTGGGGGAAAGGAAGACCAGGATGGCACATAGAATGTTCCGCAATGTCCTGCAAGCACCTGGGTGAGCAAATTGATATTCATGGGGGTGCCAGAGACTTAATATTCCCGCATCATCAAAATGAAATTGCGCAATCAGAAGCAAGTACTGGTAAAAAGCCTTTTGTTAAGTATTGGGTCCACACTGGTTTTCTAAATGTGAATGGAGAGAAGATGTCAAAAAGTCTTGGTAACTACATTGAAGTTCCTGATTTGGTTAAAGACTATGATATAAATTCAATTAGATACTTCATGGTAAGTACTCAATACTCGGGTCCAATTGATTTTTCAGATAAAAGCATTGCTTTTGCAAAGAACAGTTTGGAAAGAATCCAAAATTTAGTTTTTGCACTACAAGATGTTAAAGATGGTGAAAATGAAAAAGCAATTGAAGAGATAACAAAGAAATGCAAATCGGAATTTATTGAATCTATGGATGATAATTTCAACACACCAAGAGCATTTGCAGCCATATTTGAACTAGTAAAAGAGATAAATCCTTTAATCAAAGAAAAGCAACTCAGCAAAAATAATGCTGAACATGTACTTAGTTTTTTCCAAGAAGTAAATTCTATATTTGATTTCCTTGAATTTGAAAAAGGTGAGATTGGTTCAGATATTGAAGCACTTGTCCAGCAAAGAGAACAAGCAAGAAAGGACAAAAACTATGCGAAAGCAGATAAAATAAGAAATCAATTAAATGGAATGGGGATTATCCTTGAAGATTCAACAGACGGAGTTAAGTGGAAAAAGAAAACATAGTTATTAAAGAAAATACAAAAAGTACCCCTCAGGTTTAACTAATTTTTTTAATTGATTAGTTATTCTTCTCTTAAAAAACAAAGAACCCCATCTATATTGAGAAGTGGGTGACGTAAACAAACCAAAAGCATTTGCAATATCAATTTCACCTGCATAGTTTTTCATTAAAAATTCAAGACTTTTTCTTGGTAGTAAATCAACCTCATAGTGCTCAAACAATTCAGTCTCTAAATCAGCAATATCAATTCCAATAACATGAACTCCTAATTTTTCTAAAGCTCTTGGACCTAATGGCAAAAACTCATATTTGTCTGGATCACTATCCTTACTTTGTTTTGAACCACATCCAAGATCAAGAATAATCTTGTCCTCCAATTCACCATCAGTAAAATGAAGATAGTAACTTAGTTGCTTTCTAATGCTTTTAAACATGGTACCTGTAATTGAAACATCATATTCTTCTTCAAGCAAAGGAACAACTTGTTTTGTAAGAACTTCGGCTTGATCTTTGTACTGAGTAAGAACATATACCTTTCTGTAATTGTAAATTCTCATTCTAACCTACAAATTCTAAAAGCTTTTCCAATGACTTAATTGTCAAAGAAGCTTGAATACCTGGAAAACTATATTCCTCTCTATCCACTAAGATGTCATAAACATTTGCAGCTTTGCCAGCTTGTATGTCTTGTACTGTATTCCCTACAAAAAAAGCCTTATCTGCGGATTCACCTAGCATTTCCAAGCACGCATTAATTCCTTGAGGATCTGGCTTAGGTTTAATTCCATAGGCTGAGTTTGCATTAACTATAGCATCAAACTCTAAATTAAGCAAAGCCATTTCTGGATCAGATATGCGTTTTGGAGCCATGGTTACAATACCAAGTTTTAGACCTTTACTTTTCAGCTCATTTAGCACCCAAACATCTTCATAAGCACTTGAATATTTTTCTCTTAATTCAACAGTATTAAGAATTTCAAACAGCGGCCAAAACTCAGAAGGTTTCAACCCGAAATCATTTGTTATAATTTCATTTCTATTCCGCTCAAACCAAAATTTGTCTATCAGTTCATCACTAGTAGTTTTACCATAAATATCCAGGACTTGGCCCACAATAATTTGCCTATGCTCTGCATCAGTATAAATCAGTGTCCCATCCAGATCAAATAAAGCAGTAGTATACTTCATGAACAATGGGAATCCTCATATATTTAAAATATTAATGATGTAGATTCAGTTTTGAATAATTCCTCATTAAATTTAACATTATTCCAAAAATTTGTATTTTCTTTCTTTTTATTTCTTAATTTAAGTAAAAAATCTTCACACATTATTAATAAAATCTTGGTTTCCCATTATTGATATAGCAATCATAACAACATAAAGGTGAAACAAATGATAACAGAACCATTAAGATTTACACAAGAACAAAAAGAGGTTATCAAACAAACTTACGAAGCATTGGAAAAAAAGCTATTGGCATATGATGGGAGCCTTGAAATTGAAATAAGCATAACACCCCATGGTAATTTAGATAATTATTATTTTAAAGTCATAGCACACAACATGGCAGACTATTTAGGAATGAATGGTCCAGTCGATGGTCAACAAGATAAAACACAATTTGTACATATTGGAATCTTTCCCCCCTCTGAATCAAGTTATTATGTGACTTTTAGGTTTGATTTTGGCTCCACTGAAATGAGAACTGAATTTGCAGATATAATAACAGAAAGCGGAGTAGTTAAGGTTAGTGACAAGGGTCCTGTTTTGTACAGCACAACCTCAGAAGATTTAACTGATATTGATTTTGAAAAACCAATAATGCTTTACTATAAACTGGCTGAAAATTATCCTGGTTAAATGGAGGAACAATATGACAAAACTACCAACACAAGAGGAAATCAATGCCTGGTTAGACACAAAAGAAGGAAAACATGTACTTCACACAATGCATGCAATAGATGCTGCAAGACATGGAATGTGGTTTGATTTAAACGATTTATTCTTTGACAATAAAATGGCTGAAATGTCAGGTGATGAACAATATCAATATCTAAAAGAACTAATGCCTATTGAAAGCATTTATTGGGCAGCATACTTACCAGTTCAAGATTGTCTAGTGTTAGGTGATGAAGATAACTTTTTTGAACATCATGATGATTCTCTCGCAGAAAGACTAGTAAAATTCGGTGCTGTTCAAATTGACAAAAAATTCATTCAAGGTACAGTAGCAATAGTTAAAAGCAACGAATGGAAAATCTTTGACACAACAATACCTAGTGAGTATCAAACTGTACAAACATGTGTGACTGGATTACAAAAGGAAGGCCATGTTTTGTTAGAAAGAACAGTCGATGAAGATTCCAAACCTTATTATGAAATTCATATGCCAAAATCGAAGTATTAAGATTTCTGCTTTTGAATAATAAAAAAAGGAAAGACCTACATCTTTCCAATTTTAAACATTTTTGTACCACACTCAGAACATACTCCCTTAACAGCGTCCCTACCATTGTCCATAATATGTGGTTTAGCGTCTTTCATTTCTCTTTTCTCTTTACACTTCATGCAATATCCTTGTACCATTCTTTTTCCTCCTTATCAAAATAATAGCCCCAGGCAGACTTTCAAAATCCTTCTTCCAAAGCGGATTCGACAAAGTCGAAGACGCCATTTTTGGTCGAACTTTTCAGCGAAGCGGAAAAAGGTCGTTTTCGAACTGCCGCCAATCGGCCCAGAACCGAGTATCCTTGACCACTAGACCATGGGGCTATATATCAAGCAAAATATTACATCATTTAAAAAGATTTTTATATTCTAATCTCTAAGGTTCAAATTACCATGACAAAAACAAACATATTCTCAATATTATCATTAGTATTTGCATTTTTGTTTTTTCCTTTAGGATTGATATTTGGAATAATTGCGTTAATTCAAATAAAAAAGACAGGTGAACAAGGAAAAGGGTCTGATGCCACAGGTATTGACAGTTGGCAGAGGAGCAGGCATTATGAGATGAGGATAGGAGAATCAAATATGCCTTACGCCAAAGCAGACATTATAGTTGATACAGATAACAAAATGGTATATGGTCATGTCTTGAGAATAAAACCAAGACATGATGTGATTGGTGCAGAGAGTATTTTCAAACGTATGAAGTACAAGCACATACTTGTGCTTGGAGATAAAGGATATGACAGCGAACCTTTACATAGAGTAGCAGAGCAGGAAGGATTCCTGCTCTATGCTCCTCCTAGAGATAGCTCAAGGAAGTCTCCAAGAGGCAAGCACAGAAAACGTTGTGCAAGGTATCCTCCTGACGGGAAAGGGATGCGCAGCATTGTTGAATCTGTGATAAGAAGCTTAAAATCAAGATCTGTCTCTCTGAAATCACGACTGCATTACATGAAAAAAAGAGAATTTGCTTGGAAAATACTCTCATATAACATTGAACTTTTTGCGCAACTGATTAATCAGTTGCACTGGCTGATAAATTCAGCTTAATAAATCTATTCTGGACAGAGCAAATTTTTCTTAACTTTTATATACTCAAACAAATTAATCAACACTATGAAACGAATAGGAGACGGAGCAGAAGCCATAATCTATCAAAATAAAAACATAGTTCTAAAAGACAGAATAAAAAAGTCATACAGATTAGAACAAATAGATAATAAGCTAAGAAAATTCAGAACAAGAAGAGAAGCAAAATTATTAGGAAAACTATCTAAATTAGGCTTCACACCTAAATTAGTTGATTCTGACGACAAAAACATGCAAATAAAAATGGAGTTTATTGATGGGCCCAGATTAAGAGATGTATTAAATGCAAATAACTTTCGAAAATACTGCCCTGAAATAGGGAAAAAAATAGCAATTCTTCACAACAACAACATAATCCATTCAGACCTTACAACCTCAAACATGGTTGTCAAAGACAAAATTTATTTTATTGACTTTGGACTTAGCTATGAATCACAAAAAATAGAAGACAAAGCAGTTGACCTGCATCTATTAAAACAAGCTCTAGAATCAAAACACCATAAGATATTCAAAAAAGCATTCCAAGAAGTATTAAACTCGTATCAAAAAGAAATCAAGCAAAGTTCCGAAATCCTAAAGAGATTCAAAAAAGTAGAAGCTAGAGGAAGATACAAAAAAAAAGGATCATAAACTATTTAATATTTCCAAGTAATCAACACCATAACCTTTTTTTGTAAAAAAATCACAAATAACCTTTAGATCACGTTTTAAGTACTTCTTTGCATTCAAATCCTTCAAAGGAGTTGTTGAAGACATATCAATAAGCACTGCCTTCTCATCATTATTCAGAATATTAAATTGAGAGAGATCTCCATGCACATAACCATACTTATACAATTTTTTAACATTACCAATAATATCATCAAAGAATTCATCTGGTTTTTTAGGGAAAACATCTTTTAATTTTGGAGCTGGGCTTTCCTTTCCAACCATCTCCATAATCAGAACATTATTTTTTACAACAAAAGGCGTTGGAGCATTAACACCTGCTTCACGTGCATTTAAAAGGTTCCGATATTCTCGCTGAGCCCAGGCAAAAACAACCTTTCTTCTCTGCTTTTTGATTTCAGCAAATCTTGGGTCAAACCTAATATAATTATACATCTGGTTAAAATCACAAGTCTGAAGCCGGTAAATCTTTAAAACAACATCTCCATAATCTCCCTGACCCCAGAAAACATTTGATTCCTTGCCAATACTTATTGGGACAAGGCTTTCCTCTTCAAAATATCTCTTAACACTTAACTCAAAAAGAGTCCTCAAAGTAAACTGATCAAAAACATTCTTGTAGACCTTGAATTTTTCAGGTATTGTTTTACCCATAACAATAACTTAGCAGTTTAAGGTTTAAAAACCTTTTCAAAAGAGATTCACTGCAGAATTAAGTCATATGTTAGAAAGGAATATAAATAAAGCTTTAAACTGACAACCTATGTTAGCAGATTCGCCTGAAGAAATCCGACAAAATATCTTGAAGGCTTATTCAAGAGTAAAAGATAGAAAAGTCTCAGATTATCTAAAAACAGAAATAATATATGTTCTCTCTGGATCAAAGCCAAACATTACTTTTGAAAACCCTAATGAAATGGAAAGCTTTGAAATTGTAAAAATATGTAGAAAACTTGGTTTGATTTGTTTGAAAATTAGATCATTCAATATAATAAAATATGTGGTTGGTACAAGTCAAGAAGATGTTGATAGAATTATTGAACTTAATAACACAATATTCTCACCCAATATACAGGATCGAACAATAGAAAGTACGATTGAATATGGGTTATTGATGGGCTACCCCAAGTGTTGTTGTAAGACAATCAGATCGACAATCAGATCGGTTTCCAAAGGACATTATAATGCAGTTGGTCAATATTTCAAATTAAACAGCCCCTGGCCGTATTGCATGAATTGTTGCATCCCATTAATATACCACCTTCCCTGCTCACCTAAATGTCAGCAAACTCAAAAAATTGGAAAAGATTTCCTGAATACGCGACAAATGGTGTTTAATATGTTCTCTAAAGCAAACCAAGAAAGACTAAAAAATAAATTCAGATGCAAAACACTCCATTTTGATCAAAATCAATACATTCTGTTCAAACTAAAAAAGGAGGATAAAACTGAAATAAGGGAAATACTCAAAAAGAGAAACAACCCTACTTTTGAAAATACTCTTGTTGGCTACCCAACTCAAAAGCAATCAGAATTCATAAACCTAATTGAAGTAAATGATAAAGTTGAAGTGGAAGGAGACAAAATTACTCTAAGCAAACCAGACAGAACAATTACCCATAAAAAGATAGACCCCTCAGTTGGAGTACTATTTGAGTTTGTATAACTGGTAGATCCAGTCTTTATCACAGTTAATCTTTTTTTCAACCTTAAACAACTCTTTAATTATTGAATCAATCAGATCAAATTTACTAGACCTTTTAAGAATACTAATCACAACTTTATCTTTGGCAACTCTATTTATCTCCTTTAAACCCTTTTCAATATCATCAAAATTTTGTACAGCAGTAAGACTAATCACATAATCAAAATAATTATCCTTAAATGGCAAATTTTCAGCTCTACCTTGCATAAAAAAACCATGCTTTGCCTTTTTTAGCAACTCCAAGCTGGGATCTACTCCAACAACCTGACAATTAAGCAAATGCAAATAATGACCCGTTCCACAACCAACATCCAGCAGTAATTGATTTTCCTTTGGATTTATTATCTTTGCAATAATCTTTGCTTTCTCTAACTGCTCTTCCCCATAAAGTTCATTATAGCCTTCAGAAATCTCATCATAATAACTCATGGTTCAGAAACCACCCTTTTATCCATATAATCAGTCAGGTTATACTTTGTAATATGGTAAATCTCAAGTTTAAAACCGTAAAAATCATCGGCAACTTGACTAGAACTAACAGAGGTAATATTCCACAAACTCTTATTGCCTACAGTTGAATCAATACACCTTTTACTATAATAACAATAATCAACATAAGTCCAAGGATCATCACTAACAAAGCCAAACTCATTTGGATTAATAAATGACTCCATACCACAGCAAGCTGAAGCATTTGAGTTGTTCTCAAATCGCATTAAGAAACTTGGAGCATCTGTCTCAAAAGTATAGTTAATATCCAAAATATGGTTATTAATCAGATCAACAGTCCAATCAGTTGAATTTGCAAACCCTATCTCATTTGAGTAGTCTTCATTAATAATGTAATATGGATCATAAAATCTATTTAGTTCCAAAACACCAGTGATAATAGAGGTAGTATTCCAAATAGCAATACCTGCATCAAGGTTAATAGTTATGTTTAAATCAATTGCAACCTGACTAAAACCAGTATCATTATCTTGGTGAATAGTAACATCATTAACAGTAAAATTAAGGTACAGCATCATTTCTTCAGCTGCCAAATCCTGAACCATCACCAGTTTTTCTGGAAATGTGTTATTAACCATATTATTAATACCATAAGTTTCATTTAGGCTTTGGGAATTCAAAGTACCAAACAAAACAACTTCTGAGAAATTCGCTTGGACATCTGAAAGAGGTTTACCTGAATCATTAACATAACTAACTAATGCTTTAACAGCACTATAACTCGAACCAGTTAAAGCTCTTTTAAGAAGAGTTGTATGCAAGCTCTCCATCAAACCATTGGCCTTATTAATTCTTGTTTGCACTGTCATAATTCTGCTTACCTGAGGAAGACTTTCATAATTGGGCATAAAAAAAGCAATAACCGCAACCACCAATGTAACTGTGATCAAAGTCAGAAACATGGCCCTTTTATTCATTGCCAAATTCTCACCTCAGCTGTAGCCGGACCCCAGGTAAACTCCTCTCTCAGTAATCCTAAAATCAATCTTTTTGATGTCACCAATTGCTCTGACTCATTTTGTAAAGCATTACCTGAATTAATTGTTAAGTTAAAGCTATCTGTAGTATTGTAAATCCAAAGCTCAAAACCAAAATTATCGGGAACAGAATTATCAGCAACAGCCAATAAAAAATTTTCCGCAAGAAAAGTTCGATTGGTCATATAAAAAACAGTAGCCTGCTCAATTAAAGTATTATCTGCATTAGTAATATTCGTGCTTCCATTTGTATAAAGTGAATAAACAAAGTCATCATTAACCTCATACACTTTTGTCTCTGCAAGTAAATCCATAATATCATCACTAAGAAAAATACCTTGCAATTGGTAAGGTTTTTGACTGTGAAAAGAAAAAATCAGGATAACGCTTAAAACTAAAACACTAATTGCAATAAATGCATCTAGCATAAAAAAATACCCCTTTTTCATAAAAAGAAAAACCCTAATCAATGTATATAAATTTTGTGCAAATATTAATTATTTAGACAATCCAATCTTCTCAAAACTCTTTAGCAAAGAAAATTTTATCTCTGGATGATTATCTTCAAATTGGTTAATAAAATCTGTAATATCTTTATTGTAAGGTTTTGATTCTTTGAATTTAAAATCTTTAATGTTGGCAAACATCGTAACCTCTTTTTGACTAACAGTCTTGAGTAGTTTAACCTCTTTTGTATTATCTTCAGATTTAGTTGATGTGAACATTCTTTCTAATTGCAGTTGGATCTCTTGATCTAAGTTCCAGGGAACGACCACAATATCGCATTCACCCTTATCACCAACAATAACTTTTGATCTAATTACCTTAGCAATTTTCTTTGTTAAAAAAATAGACACAGCAGCGTTCTCAGAGCCATCATCCACAACTCTAATCACACTGTTAGGCTTAAACCTTTTATTGATTCTAATATCTTTTCTAACTCTTTTCTCAATAAGCTTAACAAAACAAGAATTACATAATGGGCCTGGAAATGGATCTATCCTAAATGTACTCTTTTCTTTGCTGCATTTGAAACATTTCATAATAATAAAAAATAAAAAGAATTAGTATATAAAATGAATGAAAATAAACTTACAGATGCTTAAAGTCGTCATATTCCAATATCGGAACAGACTCAACAGGTATTTCAGTTTCTGCATTTTCCATCCATATACCAAAATTTGAAGCTTCTCTAAAAATCATGTAAGCTGTTTTATCTATCCTTAGCTGTAAAACATTATCAACCTTTGTCTGCCTACAAAATAATCCATTGCTTCCTGTTGAATCATGCTCATACATAAGTTGCATACCTTCATATGGTCCTACAATAAAAGCTTGATCAACATTTAAATCCTCTATAGCTAAATATTCAGGATTAATTCCAATTATTCTCAAACCTGCATCACTTAATTCATCAATCGGTACTCTAAATTCAACTCCAGCCTTCGCCAGCGTTTCTAGCCCATTTCTAACTTTATCTCTCATTTTTATCATACCTATTAATTAAATTTAGAGAGTGAATTTACTTATTTAAATCTTTCTTAATTTACCACTTGCAAGTGGCCTAGTTTAAAAAAATTTATTAACCCTGACCAATTTCGTAATCTTATGAACCTTGAAGAACTCAAATCAATGTCAATGGGTGCAATCAAAGGATTGTATAGTTTTGATCCCGAATACCAGGTTACAAAAATTGCATTAGCCTCAACAGGAAGATTTACAAAAATAGCAAAAGTTAGTGATTCTATTACACTGGAAAGATTCATTGAAGCAAGATTATCTAATTCTGACACTTGGATGATGCTAAATAATCCTCAGCCTTCTGAAGGATTTAGTTGGATCTTAGCTTATGTTGATAATGGCGAATATGTGCCACCAGGTAAATTAAATCTTGACCAATTAACACGGATAGTAAGGCAGAGGATTCTGGGTTTTGATCCAAATCAAAAAGCAGTAGATGCTTACAACAATGTTCCTGAATTAGATCTAGCTAAATTGTCTCAATAAGAATAGGATCCTTCTTATTTCATCAATCCCAATGCAACCAAATCATCCCTTCTCTTTTGATACATATCTCCGCTCTCAGGAGTTAACTGAGTTGAAATGCTTTTACTTCCCGACATAAAAGAGATCATATTTCCAGTATTCGCAAGCATATAACGGGGAGTTGTCAATAATTGAATAGTGTCTGGCTCAAAATTATAATGAAAGTAAAAAGTCATCATTTCACAAGCCCTTACCTCAAACACTCTCATTGGACTATTTTTTGCATATATAATTGAATTTGGCTCCAAACTATCAATATCTTCCCTAGATATTATCTGAACCAGCCTTTCTTCTAATAGTTTATTCATAATAAAGTGGAAAATCAGATTAATTCATATATGTTTTCATTAAGCCCTAAAGTGTCACTACTCGAGAAAAGCTATAAACGAAAAGTATTTATATAAGTTATATTTACTATAGAGTAGATAATAAATCATAATCACCTCTTTTTCCCGCGAAGGTTCTCTTCGGAGAGCCTTCAAGGGTTTTATCATCATTTAGGCTTTTTCCTTGATTTCCGAGAAACAGTTTTTCTTTTTTTGAATATAGTTTTAAGCTTTTTAGACTTTCTGGATTTATTTTTAGCCTTTTTTATCTTGGTTTTCCTTTTTGATTTTCTAGGTTGGTTTTTCCGCTTTTTAACAGATTTTTTCTTCTTTGTAGGTGGTTTTTTCATAAGCTTACTTCGCTTAATCTTAATCTCAATAAACTTACCCTTAGAAGTCTTTCCAAGCCTTCTTAGGTAAACTGCCACTACCACAATAATAAGCAAAACTGCGAACTGTGAAGCAAAAACAGCAATATCTCCAATAACAATTTTCCTTTGGTGATTAAAATACATATCAAAATTACTTAACTCCAAAGCATACTCTGAATAAAGCACTGCTGATTCAGGATCTTCAATTTCTAAACTTCTTGCATACTCATAATAACTGTAACCTAAAATTGGAAACACATCTCTTTTTGTTTCTTTAACAATGATCCTTTTTGAAATCTCCAGCTTTCTTGCAAGCATTCTTTTCATATCATCCCTACTTAAACCAACCACACTCAAGATAAGGTTAGTTCTTGCTTTAACCTTTGATGCTCTAAAAATACAAAGCTCATAATCCTGATTTTGCATATCTTGCTGTGCTTCATCAAGATCCTTTCTAATTTCAAATAATGGCATTGGAAAAAATGAATTAGCATACTGTACTCTTTCTTCAGCTTCTGCAAGTTTATCAAGACAAAATTTTTGCAAATCCACCTTTCCAATCTCAAATTCCTTGCCATCTTGACCAAAAAATTCAGCCCAAGATTGCGCAGAATAAACTCTTTCAATACCAAGTGAGAGTTGCAATAAAGATTGATTCTTATTACCATCAATCAAAGCTTTCTTACTTTCAGCAAGATGCTCATGCGCTTCCTTAAGTCTCTCACTAACAACCAGATACGTTTGCAAATCTGAAATAGTGCTCAGTGGAATTGCAGAGATTTGGTTCTTAAATCGATTAACATCCCGACTTGCAATACTATTGTATTTCAAGATCTCTTCATTTGAAAGATCATAAGTTAATAATTTTAAATATTGATACTGAACATTAGCTCCAAAACAAAATGAAGCTACAGAATAATATGCTTTATTATCAAGAGCCCTTTGTGCGCTCAGGGTTAGATTATTACCCTTATCAAAAATATCTCTATGTTTTGGGAAACTGGAAAATTGAGAATCAAATAAAATATCAACATTTCGTTTACATAAATTTGCAGCTACCTGACTCATAGTCTCAACATACTGTTCATCAATCATAACCTCTTCATCATACTCATAATACCTTTTACCAGTCATTTCAAAAACAACATCATTAATCTCAGCCACTTCTCTCACTTCCACACCAAGTTCAGAACCAAATTGAACTAAATCCAAAGTCTTATTTGAACCATCTGTCACATTTATAATTTCCTGATATCTTTTACCCTCTGGGATTAAAACAACACCCATCTTGATTTCCCCTGCAGCCTCAATCTTTTCTTTAATACCTGCCACAGGTCCGATAATACCCCCGGAATTAATAGTTCCAGTAACTGTAATACCATCATCAAATCTAAGATGTTGCAGAACAATAACTGTCAAGGCAGTTGCAGCTCCTCCTGCTGAAGGACCTCCCACAATAGGAGATCCAGATCTAACCTCATAAAAAAAATCATACTTGTCACAGTCTTTATCCAAAAAATCACAAGCAAACTCTTTTGCCATTCTAAAAGAAATCTGAGTATCTACTTTTGTTAAGGGATAAGTTGAAATAAACACTCTGCCACTACCGGACCTAATCTCCAAATCAAGATCAGCAATAGCTCCAGTCAATCCATCTGGAGTCTGAGTCACAGCTAAGACTTTCATATGTCCTTTTTGTGCCATAGCAGATTGTGAGAGCATAGCTATTGATATAAATAGAATTAAGATTAGTCTTATTCTTCTCATAATTTCCCTCTTTTTTATAATCAGATATATTGATAATATATAAGAGTTGTGTTTAAAAACATGTTTTATAGAAAAACTTATATTTAGCTATGGAAAAATCAAATTATGGTGTCTGCGTACATTGGGGCAATGTTAATTGGCCTTTTCCATGGATTAGAACCGGGACATGGCTGGCCAATAGCTGCATTATATTCATTAAAAAAACAAAATAAATATTTGTTTGGATTAATAAGCGCATTAATCATATCATTTTTTCACTTTTTTTCATCAATCATTGTTGTAATTGCATTTATGTTCTTAAAAAACAGATTTAATTTGGGTGAGATGCCAATCCTAAGATACATTGCAGGAGTACTATTGTTGTACATGGCATATAAATTTTGGACAGACCACTCACACTCTGAAAAGACCAAAGTTGGAACCTTAAAGGAAATTGCAATCTTTGCATTTGTACTTGGATTTGCACATCAAGAAGAATTTGCTTTGCTAGCATTTTGTTTAAATAATGTAAATTGTCTACTGCTGATGATATTGTATGCAAGCGCTGTAACAGTATCTTTAATCACATTAACAATGTTATCAATCAAAGCCTATGAACAAATAGAACAAAAAATGCATAATTTGGAACATCTATTACCAAAGATTTCTGCAGTGATATTGTTTGTATTAGCAGTATTGTATTTTTTAAATTTGGTTTAAGTTACTAACACATTCTCTTGCAATAATGGACCATAGGCAATTGCTTGCATTACTTGAACATCTGTTTTAGTGAAAAAAGCTGATCCTTCATGGCACTGATCATAACCTTGCTCTTCTTGAGACATATATCTTAAAATAAGATTACCTTGACTGTTAAATTCTACTCCAAGAGGATAATACTGTGATTCCCTCGGGTAGATGTGAAAATAAAAACAAGGACCATTCTGCAGAAAATTAAGAAATTGCATTAATTGTCTATTATCCTTTATACCAAGAGTTGTAGATATAAAATCGGGTTCTTCTTTATTCATTATCATAATTCTTAATGCCTCAGCGTCACTATCATTCATATCATATACTTGTTTCATATCATCCAAAAGAGTTGGAGACAATTCTTCTCCATTCTTTATTTCCATCCATGCAAAAAGTGATCTAAGATTTAGCCTCTGCCTATAATCATGATCAGACCAATACACATGCCCATGATCATAGGCTAGGTAAGCAATATCATCATGTATTAGTTTGCCTTCGTCAATCCTGATTTCACCTGCACCTTCTAAAGCTAAGTATTCAAAATAAGAAGTGGTAGCATCATCTATATCTAAAAATCCTTCAATTAATTCAAATAAATAATTTGCAGATCTTTTTTTACCTTTTTCCCACTCAAAACCAGCAAAAGATTTAACCACTGTATCAGAAAACCTACTCTTTGCGGCAGTATAAGCTGAATTCAACCTACTCATAACTTCATTGGCTCTTAATCTCATGGCAGATTTAATTAATTCATATTCATGCTCAATTACTGCATATTTTTCTTTTCCTAAAAAGTAGGTTTTTTGTTCATCCGGTTTTAATTCTGCAATCTCTGAGCTCTCCAACGTTATTGGCTTTGGAGAATTTTTAAATCTTTTAAACCAATCACTATAATCTATACCTTTTACAGCGTTATTATAATCTCCAAAAATCATATTATATTGTTTGGCATTTTCAGGATGAATAAAATCCGGAAACCACATTCGCGACAGAGTGATATAAGCACTCCTTACTTGAGCAAAGGTACAATCTTCTGGCAGATGTAAGAATTTAAATGGATTCTGTTCAATTTCCGCTTCCTCTCCGGTTGGAATACTTGATGAAACTTCAATACCCCTGTAAGCCTTCATCCTCTGTTCTTCATCTTTGATAATCGCATAATATTCCTTTGAATGCAAAAATGCCTTGCCTTTAGATTCAATTGTATTTTTTTCAAATTCAATATCTTCACCCAGTTGATCATCTAAGGTTACAGAAGTTCTAGCAGAAAAATTTGTAGGAGTCTCTCTTAGATCATCGTAATCCATGATCTGAAATACAATATTTCTGGTATTAATATCACTGTGAATCCCAACTTTATCTGAAAAATCATGTTCCATTTTGTAATCACTAGGGAATCAAGTTATATATAAAAGGCTTTGTGAGAAATAAATAAAAAAGCAACATTTTTATATATAAATCCACTGTACGTTGAATGGTGATATGAAATGTGGATAATATTAGGTGGAGGATTATTTTTTACTGCTTTAGTATTTGCAGTAACATACAATACTTTTGTGGTTTTACAAAACAGAATAGATAACGCAGAAAGTCAAATTGATGTTCAACTAAAGAAAAGACATGATCTAGTACCAAATCTTGTGGAAACAGTAAAAGGCTATGCTAAACATGAAAAAACAGTATTTAGCGAAGTAACAAAAGCTAGAACTGCTTGGTCAAAAGCAAAATCAGTAGAGCAGAAAGGAAAAGCAGCAAACATGCTTTCAGGCGCTCTAAAAAGTCTTTTTGCAGTAGCAGAAGCTTATCCTGACTTAAAGGCAAACGAGAACTTTTTATTGCTTCAAGAAGAATTAAGTGGAATTGAAAACAAAATTGCCTATGCAAGACAATTCTTTAATGACACAGTTCTTAAATTCAACAACAAAGTAGAACAGTTTCCTTCAAACTTAATTGCTAATATCTTTAAATTTGAAGAGCAAAAATTCTTTGAAATAGAAAAGGCAGAGAAAAAACCGGTAAAGGTTTCTTTTTAAGCCTTTCCAATTCTTTTTATATTTCTTATATATCTCTTTTTGAATGGCAGCAAATAAAAAATCAGACACAAATCAAGGTCCTCTGTTTGGAATAATCAGACCTAGAAATGATAGATTTCCTAATGGAGACCCTGCAACAGATAGTAGATTTAAAGTAAAACCAGGTAATGAACATAAAGTAACCCAACCTCAATGGAAAACCATTGATGGTCACGACCAAAGACATATTTCTGCTCCACAAAGAGATTACATTGTACAGTTGGAGAATTCCTTTAGACAAGATATGGGAATTTTAATAGCAGATACTAATCTTTTATTCTCGGATCCTGTAGATTACCAAAGCAAATGGGCTTTGCGTACAGAAAGAACTTGGGAGATAGCAAATGAATTGGCAACACTTTATGGCCCAGATGAGCTTGCTGTTGAAGGTTTAAGAGGTTTAGATGTTGTTGAAAGAAAAAATCTTGATCCTTTTTATCAAGCTGAGGGAAACACAATTCTTACAGTATTAATGAAAGAGCCAATGTATACAGAATTGGGCATTCATCCAAAAAGTCAAGAGCATGAGATTTCTTCCCACAATAATTTCTTTGGTGAAGTTGATAAAGGAGCATTGGAATTAATCCTGTGTGGAGTTGCAGAAAAAGTATGCGAAGAGTGGCACTGTAATTATGATATGTCTGGCCAAGATGACAAAGAGTTAGTATTTGAGATGTACTGGGATGCCATTCCAGGTGAAGATTTTGAGCGTATGATTGCTAGATTAGAGCTTCAAGAAAGTGATGGTGAAGATGGAAAAGAATACTCAATTTTGGCAGTAGGCCTACCATTAAAGCAATACTTAAATGAAGTAATGGCTGAGGATCAAATCCACTTTTTGATGCCAGAAACAAAAAGGCATTCTAAGGACAAACCAGATTATCACAATCATGTTTTAACCCAGACTGGTGTTCAGGCAGCTTATGAGAGTAGAGGTTGCTCCCCTAACTGTGGTCCTGAAACGCACATACCACGTCCAAGACCTCATCGTGGTTAATTGTTTGGCCAAACATAACTGGCCAAGTATATTTTTTTAATTTTTCTTGTAATTCTTGTCTAATCTTAACATCAGTTGTTTCAATCAAATCTTTGACAATAATAAAATTATATCCTTTTGAAAAACCACCTTGAATAGTAGCGTGAACACAACCCTCTCCAAAAATACCTGTGATAATCAAATGTGTGATTTTATTTTCTTTTAAGAACTTGTCAAACTTTGGATTAGTAAATGCGTCATAAGTGTTTTTTGTTATAACAAGATCTTCTTTATCAGGTTTTAATTTAAAAAACTCTTCACTAAAGCCAGACTCATCACTTGAATAATACCTGCACTCAGGATCTTTATACAACTCAACAATATTCTTTGCCAAAAACTCCTCTCTCCATGGAACACAATTAACATAAACAACCTTGCCTCCATGTCTTTTGTACTTTTGAATAAACTGCTTAAGTTTTGGGATCATTTCTCTGATTTTGTTAAAGGAAATATTTGTACCTTTGCTTTCACATTTCTCATGGCAGCAGTCGTTTATAATATCAATAACAATCAAAGCAGTGTTTTGGATAGTGATTTTGGGTTTCATTTAAGTACAAATAGAATCAGATTATAAAAATATTGGTAAAAATAATTATTTGGGATAATACAAAACAGCAAAATATCCTAATTTAACAACTTCAAATCCAATTTCATTAAAATCATGAGGATGTCCATCTAAAGCGTGAGCAACATACACTCCTTCATCCTTAATAACTCTTCTTACTTCAACATACTTCTCATAATCCAGCTGATGATCATGTGTAGTTGTATCATTACTAAAAACAACATCTATTGATCCATTTGGAAAAGGTATGTTAGTAAATGATGCATGTTTAATTTCTCTTCCATCTTGATGATAAGGATGCATTAGTGTATTTTCATCAAGATCCAATGCAATTCTCCTAGCCGGATGCAAATCTTTAACTCTTAAATAAGCAAATAATTTAGATCCAAATCCTACTCCAATATCAAGATAAATTTTTTCAACAACATTATGGAAAATTTGATCAAACTCAGGATATTGCTGACGGGCTTCATCCCATTCTTCTGGTCTAATTGTTGCTTCTTCAAAACCCATGCCTTTTATAGTATTTGCAGCATGCAATTTTTCTAAAGACATTTTTTGATTAGGAGTAGTTGTCGTTCTAATATTAATTCCAGCATCTCTAAACATAGCATTAACATCAACCATAATTTAAAGAATGAAAAATTTATTTATAAATATTTTTTTTTAACCACTCTTAGATAGTATAAACATACTAATCTTTATTCAAACAAAGCTTCATACATATTATTATGATGCTCATCAAAGATAACCATATCTTGCTTATATTCATGCAGACCCTTCATTAACTCCAATAATGCTGCATGACTTGAACCACCATTTGCATACACTCTCATCCATGTTTTTGGTTGAAAACCATGAACATCCATTGATTTTCCCCTATCAACAATTTCATCAAGATTTAATTCAAAAAAATCAACAGTAATTCCATTTTTCACGTATCTGTCAACAGCTCCATGTGGTCCACTAACAAATCCTTCCATTCTGGTTAAGTAGATTGTTGGATCTGGTTTTGAATTTTCATCCACATCAGTTAATCTATATCCTAGCTCATCGGCCAGAATAAAATCAACAGGCTTGTCATTTGGTCCTCTGTGATCCTTATCAAGAGGTTCAAACCAACCACAATATGTTGTAAATATATCAAAATAAGTACTTGTAAAATCTAAATCCCGTATGTTATTAACTTTGTTTGCCATAAACAAGCTAATTTAATTTACTTTATAAAACTTGCTTTTAGACAAGTTAGCTCCACCAGGCCGGTTCTTGAGCCAGTTTGTTAACACAAATGCAAATATAATTCAAACTTTCCCAAGTTATTAACAAACTGTTCCTTATTACTTTTCCCATGAACCTTAGTCTCACTCACATCTTGGCCTAGGTGGAGCAATCCCCACTAGATAATTCTACACAATCCTTTTATACAATCAAATATTAGCATCTTGCATGAACATACAGTACAAAGAAGAACCAGACAATGAAGAGCAAATCCTAACTATTTTGCACCCCATTGTCAAAGAATGGTTCTATTCAAAATTCAAAGAATTCTCCTTACCACAAAGATATGGTGTATCTGAAATTCATGCAAGGCAAAATATACTTGTCTCAGCTCCAACAGGAGCCACAAAAACCTTAACAGCTTTCCTGTCAATACTAAACGAATTAGTAGACTGCGCAGAAAAAGAAATATTGGAAGATAAAATTTATGCTGTCTACATCTCTCCATTAAAAGCATTAAACCATGACATAGAAGTAAATCTAGCTACCCCATTAAAGGAAATTGAAGCAATAGCAGGCAAACCACTTGGAATAAGAGTGGCAGTCAGAACAGGTGACACAACAGCCTACCAAAAATCAAAAATGCTCAAGAATCCACCACATATTCTAATCACAACACCTGAATCACTGGGGATTGTTCTTTCCACAGTTAAATTCAGAGAATTACTAACAAACGTTGACTGGTGCATTGTGGATGAAATACATGCTCTTGCTGAAAACAAAAGAGGAGTACATCTATCTTTGAGCTTAGAAAGACTTCAAAGATTAAGCACACACATATGCCGAGTTGGATTATCAGCAACAGTAGCTCCATTAATTGAAGTATCAAAATTTCTTGTTGGTTATGATAATGGTGAACTCAGACCATGCAAAATAGTCGATGTACAATTTATAAAAGACATGGATCTAAAAGTTTTAAGTCCAGTACCTGATCTAATAGAAACATCACATCATGACCTACACCAAAAAATGTATGAACTAATGGATAAACTAATACAAGATCACAAAACAACATTAGTCTTTACAAACACAAGGGCGGCAACAGAAAGAGTTGTTGATAACCTAAAAGACAAATACCCACAAAAGTACAAAGATAATATTGGAGCACACCATGGTTCTTTAAGCAAAACACTTAGACTAAGTATTGAAAACAAACTTAGAAATGGAGAACTAAAAGCAGTTGTATGCTCAACAAGTTTAGAACTTGGAATTGATATAGGTTACATTGACTTAGTAATTCTTTTAGGATCTCCAAAATCAGTTGCAAGAGCGTTGCAAAGAATAGGAAGATCAGGTCATAAACTACATGACACAACAAAGGGTAGAATAATTGTTCTAGATAGGGATGACTTAGTTGAATGCTCAGTTCTATTAAAAAGTGCTGTGGAAAAGAAAATGGACAAACTGCACATCCCAACAAACTGCTTAGATGTAATGTCACAACACATTTATGGGATAGCAATAGCAGGCCAGATTCATATTGATACATTATTCAAATTAATAAAAAAAAGCTACTGCTATCACAAACTCCCAAGAAAAGACTTTATGCAAATAATAGACTATCTTGCAGGAGAGTATGTCTCACTAGAAGAAAGACATGTATATGCAAAAATATGGTACGACAAAGACACTGGAATGATAGGTAGGAAAGGAAGAATGGCCAGAGTCATCTACATGACAAACATTGGCACAATACCTGACGAAACAAGAGTGCTAGTTAAAGTTGGAAACAACTTAATTGGCACAATTGAGGAAGCTTACCTTGAAAAACTAAAAAGAGGGGATGTGTTTGTTCTCGGAGGACAAACCTATGAATTCCTATTTGCCAGAGGTATGGTTGCGCAGGTCTCAGCAAGCACTTATCGGCCTCCAAATGTGCCAAGATGGTTTAGCGAAACCCTACCCTTAAGTTTTGATCTGGCCTTAGAAATTGGCAGGTTCAGAAGATTAATGGAAGACAAATTTGCAAACAAAATGTCAGAACAAGAAATAATCAAATTTATTTTAGATTTTCTATATGTTGATCAAAACGGTGCAATAGCAATCTATAACTACTTCAAATACCAATATGAATACGCAGAAATACCACACGATAAAAAGATTGTAATAGAACATTATAAATCAGAAAGAGGTTCGTTTTACATCTTCCATTCTCTATTAGGCAGAAGAGTAAATGACTGCTTAAGTAGAGCGATTGGATTAGCAGTCTCAAGACAAGTCCTTAAAGGAGTTGAAATTGGAATCAATGATAATGGGTTTTACTTATTTACTAACAAAAAACCTAACATAATGTCAGCTGTTAAAATCCTAAGGTCTGACAAGCTTAATCTTGTAATGAAAGTTGCAATAGAAAAAACTGAGATCTTAAAAAGAAGATTCAGGCACTGTGCAACACGAGCATTAATGATACTTAGAAACTACAAAGGCAGGAGAAAAAGAGTGGGAAAGCAGCAAGTAAGCTCTATGATCCTTATGGCAACAGTAAAAAGAATAGACCCAAACTTTACAATCCTTAGGGAAGCGCGAAGAGAAGTATTAGAGGATTTAATGGATATAAAAAACACAGGGAAAATTTTAAAACAAATAGAAGATGAAAAAATTAAAATCAAACAGATCAACACACAAATCCCATCTCCATTTGCATTTAACCTTGTAACCCAAGGCCATGCAGACATAATGAAAATGGAAGACAGATTGGAATTTCTAAAAAGAATGCACAATATGGTCAAGGCTAAGATTAGCTTGGGATAACCGCATTATACACATGAGGAAATAATTTGTATGGAATTTTACTTTGAAGCTTTGCTTCATATTCCTGATTGTCCTCAGCAGCCTCTGGAAGTCTCACTCTAAACCAAAATTCAGGTAAAGTAACTTCTTCCTTATTGGATTGATTTATTAGTGTAATTTTTCTCATAAGCCTCTCCCTTACTCCAGATGGCTCAAAATAAGATTGGCTAACATCAAATGTAAACAAATCTGTCTGAGTTGAATCCAAAGGTAGCACAGATACCATTGCACTATAATCAACAACAGCATAATTAGCTGAATATATCTCACCAGTATTATGATCAGTAAAAACATCCAATCCATCATCCACACAATTAAAGCATAAATTAGAAACTGTTAATTCAAATTTATTAAAACCTAACAAATATCTAATTTTATCGAATAGTCCTATAGAATCTTGTTTTGCCATACTATGAGAAAATACAGCATTTATATAAATATTTTGGAAAATGTCCACTTGTTAATGATTACACCTAATTGGAAAACTATAAAAAGACAGCCATAGTATTCTAAAGTAATGTCTAGTATAATTGAACTTGGAAAAGTAAGAAAAGGAGATGACAAAGAGGTTGGTGAAAAAGCTTCTTTGCTTGGAGAAGCATTTAATATTGTACCAGTTCCTGCAAGTTTTGTTTTAAAAACCAAATCCTTCCAGCGATTTGTTGCCAATCACAGGCAGAAAATAAACAATATTTTGGTTGATCCACAACTTGAGTATGAAGAAAAAGCAAATCAAATTCAATCTTTATTAAAATCCTTCCAAATACCAACTGAATTACAAACGGAAATTTCTCAAGCTTATGAAAAATTAAGCATTGACTATACAAACATTGAAAGTGCTTTTGATCTTGTAAAACCAAAAAATTATACCTCAGTTGTACTTAGAGCTAATGCTTATGTAAAAGAAACAGGAAGTCCGCTTGCAAGCTCATATAAATTGGGAATAAACAAAAAATTAAATGAAAACATTCAAGAAACATGGATTGATCTGTTTTGTGAAGACACAATTGAATTCATGGATGCAGAAGGATTAGACTTTGATGATGTTGGAGTTAGTCTGATTGTAAGCAAGATGGTACTAGCACACAAATCAGGAGTAATGTACTCAACAAACCCAGAAAGGGAGGAAGATCAAATTCTAGTTGAGGCTTGCTGGGGAACAGATGATTATTTCTTAATTGATGACAATGAACCTGACAGATATGATTTAGATAAAGAAGATTTGGAAATTGAAAATGTTGTGGTTGAAGAACAGCAATATGCATATGTGTTTGACAAAGAAACACGAGAAAAGGGTAAAAGAACAATTCCTGACAGAGAGCGAACAATCAAGGTATTAAAAGATAATGAGATTGTGAAACTTGGAGCAATTGCACGAAAGCTTGAAAACCACTTTGGAAAACCAGTTGAAGCAGAATTTATAATTGATAAGTCAAAAGCATATGTAACTCAAATAATGTTCTTAGAAGAAGATGAAGAAATCCTTGATGTAGATGGCAGTGACGAAGTTGTAGAAGGCATGAATGAAAACAAAGTTGATGATAGATACCCAGGCTTAGATGCAGCAGAGGACGAACTGATTAGAATAAATGGAGAACAAGAAATAAGCAAGGAAGAAACTGAATCAGAAGAAAAGGCGCAAGAATCAGAGCAAATAACAGATGGACCCTCACAAGAAGTAGATGGATTTGAACTGGAAATAAAAAAAGTCATAGACAAATACTGCACAATAAACCCTGAACTAAAAAAAGTGTTTTATTTACTTCAAAAAGATATATTGGATCTATTTGATGAAGATGAAGAAATAGATGTTGCAGAAAAAGAAGATTCTGATGAATTTGAAGTAGATGAAGAGTTATAAGTTCTTTTCCCCTCAAAAGTGATAATTTTGCCAATCTTTATATATTCATTTTAATTTCTAAATATAAAATGGTATATAAAAACTCACAAAATGAACTGGATGCTGAAGTACTAGAATTAATACAAAATAATCGTCCTTTAAGAAAATCTTTAATTGAGATATTTGAAAGAGATTGGTTAGGGAAGAAAGCAGAATATAATCCTGGCGTTGGGACTGGAGATGCTCCTATGATTATAAATACCTCACTTGAGTCGATTGATTTAGTACGACTCTTAGTACAAAGCGACTTTAAGATGGACAAACTACCTGAAGATGTTCAAGAAGTCACCCATATGGTCGAAATAAGTACACGTAATCTAAGCATAGAAAAAATACTTGATCCTTTGGTTAAATATGGTATACTGGATGTAGAATCAGAAAAAATCTCTAAATGTGCAACTGTCTTAACATATTCATTAACTGAGAAATCTAAAAATCAAAGAAAAGCTTTAGAAGATGCATGTGCATTTGCAATTGTTCCGGATAACAGTGTGAGAATGTTTGAAATCTACATTGATACTATAACAACTTATGGTGGTATGGATGGGATTCTCTTAGTTGATAATGGAGAGATTAAAATGCTTGCTTATGATCATAATCCTGAGGGCAAAGACAGGATAGTGGGATTTGGTTTTCCAGAGGAATGTATTGACTTAGTTGACATTACATCAGAAGGGATAGTTTCAGATAGATGTACTATTAATTATATGTATGAAGGAAAAAAAAGATTTAGATTACATGCACAAATCCTAGAAAAACATGGTTTAATGCCTGAACCAAGGGAGAACTAAAATGACATATCAAAACAAAGGAGATCAACTTGACTCAAAACTTTTAGAAGAGATAACAATTAATGGATTAGTAAGACATGTAATGAAGAGTGTTCTATATAGTGATTCATTAGGTAGGGGGTCATTTATTCCATTTACAAATGGATCTGAAGATAATACAATTATTAGACTTATTATGAAAGAAGTTTTAGTTTCCAGAGGAACAAATGCATATTGGCTGTTTATTGCGGATAAGTATGAGGATTCAAAAGAAGCTTTCTCAGATGCTATTGCGTATGCTGAAATCCCTGACACAAAGCACCATTTTCTCGATGATCATTTGGGAAACATAGTCAAATATAAAGGTCAAACTGGTTTATTCACCTTACATGCTGGAGAACCCAAATTTATCTTCAGTGGCGCAACAAATGATAAATTACCTTTCATTTATGTTGTACATATTGAACCAAGAGAACTAAGTGGATTTAATCAAGGTAATCTTTTATTAGATCACGCAAAATCAGGACTTGGTGCAAGTGTTTTCTACGAAGGAGACTTAGAATACGATGCATATTCTCCAAAATTAATTGAAAAAGGATTGTTGAAACTGTAAAAGAGTAGGCTTAGGGCATGACACCAAGCAACTTTAAATATTTAAATTCCTATACAAAATGACATATGAAAATTCAAGTGAGCAATTAGAACCCAGGATTAAGTCTTTAATTGAAGACAATCATTATGTAAGAGCTGTTCTCCAAGACGTTTTATGGAGTTTTGCAAAGTATAGAAAATTTGGCATTCCTCTTTCTAAAGATGAACGAGACCTGGCAATAGATGAACTTATTTTTAAAGGAGTGATCAAAAGTGCTTTTACTGATACATATTTCTTATCTGTTACTGAAGATTATAAAGAAAAGACAAAAGCATTATCAGATGCTGTTGCATTTGCTGAGATTCCACCTGAAAAAGAACAATTGTTTCTTGATAATTTAGGTGAAACAATTAAATACTGTGATCATGAAGGGTTACTAACAATACATGCTGGCAAAGCTATTTGGTTATTCCATTATACAGATCAGTGGGGAGTGAGATCTGTTTACAGATTTGATGTTACTGCAGAAAGATTAATTGATGTTAAAGAAGGTGTTCTCAATCTTGACCAAAACCATCCTGGAGGAACCACAAGTATTGTTTATGATGCATCAACAGATTATCCTCCTTTGTTTGATATACTAAATAAAAAAGGTTTAGTTTGAGAAACAGATTCTATGTGAACTAAAGAGATTTTTAGGCTGTGTTACAATCTGACTGATAATTTAGAGTCAGTCTGATCAATATCAGTCAATACAGTGTATTGAAGGCATGGCGAGGCGAATGCTGAGTAAGATTCTAAATCATCAGTTGTATGATCTCAATGTCAACAGATTTCTGGTCACATTTAATTGTTACTGACAAGTAAGTACAAAAACAAAAGATTTAAATACTAGTTATACCTATATAGTAGTAATTAGGGGGTGGATAAATATGAGTTATATGCCGAATATAGCAGACTTAGCTGAATTATACCAAAATACACTTGCTCCATTAGTAGAGGGTGGAGTCCCAGAGATGCCAAATGAGTTGCTGCGATTTGCAGATATGTTTGGCAGTGCACTAGATATTCAATTATCTGGTGGAACTGTGATTGGTGGAATAGTTTTAGCTATTGCAATAGGTTATTCTGTAATCAGAAGCTAATAAAAATGCTAAAAACAATAAGAAAAACAGTTTCAAGAAACAAACTGAAAAACCTTCAGTACAAAACAGGACTATTCTCAGCTGCAAAAAAAGATGTCAAAACTGGCTATAATGCAGCTTGGATAAGAGATAATATATATGAAGCTCTGGGCTTAGAACCAAGCAAAGATGTCAAATCAATAAAAAAGACATATCATGCTTTATTTGACGTATTCTTAATGCATGAATGGAAAATAGATCAAGCTATCAAAAGTAAGCCAAAGTATGACTTTGAATATATTCATGCTAGATATAATCCTGAAACATTCACAGAATTTCATGAACCATGGGGAAACAAGCAAAATGATGCAATAGGTGCATTCCTATTCAAAGTAGGAGATTTATACAAAAAAGGATTAGTTGTTTTTAGAAACCATGATGATCTTAGATTACTTCAAAAGCTTGTTTACTATTTAGCCAGTATTGAATATTGGCAAGATAAAGACAATGGAATCTGGGAAGAAAATGAAGAAGTTCATGCAAGCTCAGCTGGAGCATGCTTAGCTGGATTAAATTCAATCTCACCAATTGTATTTGTGCCTAAACCACTAATGCAAAAAGGAAGAGAAGCTCTAAACCAGTTACTTCCAAGAGAGTCAAAAACAAAGGAAGTTGATTTAGCACTTTTAACTTTAATTTACCCATACAACATAGTTAATGATACTCAAAAATCACAAATCCTTTGGAATGTTGAAAAAAAACTAGTTAGAAAAAATGGAATAATCAGATACAAAAATGATAGGTACTACAGTAATGGAAAAGAAGCAGAATGGTGCTTTGGATTTCCATGGTTAGCCAAGATCTACAAGGATATGGGAAATTATGAAAAATATGAACTTTACATAAAGAAAACTCACAGCATAATGAACTCTAAATTAGAGATTCCAGAATTATACTATGCAGAAACAGATCGTCATAATGAAAACACACCTCTTGGATGGGCCACTGCAATGTATTTAGTGGCTATATCCTAAATCCAGTAGCTAATGCTATTGGATTTTTATAATTACAATCGTGGAGAGAGTGCTTTGAATTCTCGCGAATTCATCCCCTCACAACACTAACATTCTCTCCATGATTGTTCTTTTATTAAAGGATAAAAATGGAAGAATTTGAAGCATTTGTGCTATACGGTAATCTTAAACCAAACACAAAGGAATCACTAGCAAGATCCTTGGATATTCTTTTTAAAGATATTGGATATAATTCAATTGTTGCTATGGAACTTCCTAGGACCTTTTATTCTCCATGGCACAGACAACAAATTTTTTCTGGAAAAGGTTTAGGAACGATAGTTGTGCAACATAGTCCTTATCATAAAGTACCCATTCCATTAAACTCAGATGCACCTGAAGATTACGCAGATGTAGCTTTTTTATTTTTGGATGGTGCTGAAGGAACATATGGTCTCTTTGAAACAGAAATAAACATGAATCCAGATATTTCTATTGAATTATTATGAAATCTATGTCTACCATTTAACCAATAAATTTATAAACCACTTATATATAAATCCAGTCGATGCAGCAAAAAATATTCTCTTTGCTTTTAGAGAATGATGAAATAACTTGGCAAACAATCATTGCCAAACTTGTAAAAGAGGAACAAATGGATCCATGGGATGTAGATGTATCCTTGCTTTCTAAAAAATATATTCAAATGTTAAAAAAACTAAAGGAACTAGACTTTAGAATAAGTGGAAAAGTATTACTTGCTGCAGCTGTTTTATTAAAAATGAAATCTTCTCGTCTAGTGGGAGCAGATATGACTGAACTTGACAGATTAATTGCAAGTGCAGAACAATATGGAGATGATTTTGGAGACGAATTTTATGATGAACTTGAAAGAGAGTTCATGGACCTACATCCACAAGAAAAACCAAAGATTCCAAAACTTGTACCAAGAACACCGCAACCAAGAACAAGAAAAGTAAGCGTGTATGACTTAATGGAAGCACTGGAAAAAGCACTGGAAGTCAAAAGGAGAAGAGTCATAAGAAATATCCCAGCAAGAAAAATTGTAGTTCCTGACAAAGAAAGAGACATAACTGAGATAATCAAAGAAGTTTATGGCAAAGTAAAAGAAGTCTTTGAAGCTGGAACAAAAAAACTATTCTTTAAAGAGCTTATAACATCAGATGCAAAAGAAGATGTAATTTTAACATTCATACCATTACTTCATCTTGTAAAAGAACGAAAAGTTGATTTAGAACAAAAAAAACACTTTGGACCAATTGAGATTCAGTTGAAATAAATGATTATTTATTAAAATGGTCTGCTAGTTCTAAATATTCAAGAAAATTTAACTTTATGATAATCTTTGGCATGATCTAATCTTGTGAAATATATAAAGCTTATTGAAAGCCTTATTATTTTGGATCATAAACAGCCAAAGGTACATCTGCATGATTATTTTTATATACTGAAAAACCAATTCCTTTTTCCACAAGTTTATCAGTTATCTCTAGAAATGTATCTCTCATTGAATATGTTGATTCAGCTGTAAAAACACCTCTAGGATGAAATAACAGAGATGACCTGTCTGGCTTAAAATTAACTGTGTTTTTTTCTCCACTTTGGCAAGTAACTTCATATCTTTTATTACCATATTCCTGGAAAGTCATATCAAAATCATCTGTATATCTTGCACCAACAACATGATTCAAAGGTTCTTTTCCTTTCACCATACCTTTGAGAACTCCTCCAAATTCTTCAATTTGAGAAGAATCTGCATCTAAAGCAAGATACAAATTATCTTTCATAGAGTATTCATCCAATAAAATTTCTCCTTTAGGAACAGCAGCTAATTCTTCTCTCCATTCACAAAAATTTTTCTTTGTATAACTTGCCAAATGTCTTGAATTATCATGTCCAAAAACATGAAAATCCATTCCACTTCTAGTTAATAGCATTGAGATTTCCATAAATGCATCACGTAAATATAGTGGTGCCTCTTCATGCCTAACAAATTCATCATCAAGTTCGCATCTAATAGCATTCTCAGCCGGTGAGAAATAAACAACAACCTCTCCTCCGCTGAGAGGATCCATTAAAAACCTTTTTTCTCCAATTGCTCTGGAGATTTGATCACTAAAATCCTCACGGTGAACCTCATCAACGTAAGGACCAGAACCAATAGATACTAAGTGATCAAAATTTCTAGCTAGTTTTTCTAGCTGTTCATCACTTGCTGACAAATCTATAATCAGTTCGTCCTCCATACCATAAATTCCCCTTAAAACGGCAAAACTATCATCTGGTACACTATCCAAAGCTTTTAACCATTCTGAGTAAGTTTGTCCATCTAGCATCTGCATTGTAATCATTGATTTATTTAATTAAATTGTGCTAAAAAATTCCAAATTTTATGTAAGAAAACAGATTATCTTCCTAAATATTTGATTTTTATATATTAAATAATTAAAAAAAAGAAAAAATAAAAAATTAATCTCTTGTTACGTAATATAGTGTTGTTATTGCAACAACTGCTGCTGCTGGTCCAACAAATGTGACTACATTGTTCAGGAATGCAGATAAATAGCCTCCTGCTAAAGGTAAGTCAGCCAAGACATCTGCCATGAAACCACCTGCTACCATCCATGCTAAGGTACTTAGCAAGAAAGGAGTAGCCTCTTTCTCAGACACGTTTAAGACTCCTACTACTAGCCCTAAAACTGCCAGCAACCACACTGCCCAAGGAACTTCAACAAAAGCTAGCACAACTGCTAATACAAGTGCTAAGTAGAATGCCCATGGACCATATTTGGTTAAATCCATTTTCTTTGCGATAATCATTCACCTCTCTTTTTATTAATAAATTATTTTTTAGATTCTCAGTATATAAACCTGTCGATTTAGTTTTTAAATAATACGAGTTTTTTACTCTAGAGTGAATTATCGAGCTTTCACATAAAGCTTCTGAGGAGTACCATATGATGTAGGCGTTCCACCGACACTAGAGAAAACAACAGTATCAAAAACATAGGTACAAGGTGGGACATTAGAAGGAACTTTCACCCCCACCACAAAAATATCTTCAGCTTGGTTATCAATATTTCTAGTTGATTCCATTGCACTTCCAGAAATGATTCCTTCTCTCACAGCAACCCAACCTAACTGAGAAGCACAACCTCCAACATTAGCTGCACTTATCTGCATTGTAAAAGCCGTCTCTACACCTAGAATATTACGAACACCAACTGGAAAAACTGCAAAAGTTTTACCACGGGTAACTTCTTTAACATTAACTGGAGAAACAACAATTCCTCCATCATCCAAAAGTGCCCAGATTTGTCTTTCAGTTTGCTCATCCAAATCAAGCTGCATCTCATATCCCTTTGCAACCATCTGTCTTGTAAGATAAATTCCCATGGATAAGACTGCCATACTAACTATTATAATTACTAAAAAATTAACAGAAAGACTAACTGCGCCTTTCTTCATTTCAAAAACTCATACTCCTTCACAATCAGCCACATGAACAACATCAGCAAAACACTACCAACAATTATCCATGAAAAACCTTGGAAAAAGTCACTATCCACTATGATTCTGTACAAACCAAAAACCATAACTCCTGTTCCAAGCCACAGATATTTGTCTAGTACTAATTTAAGAATCTCAAATTCCTCTGATTTTGAAAGTTTTTTCTTTTTACCCATAAATATCACCTCATTTAATATTAATCAAAATATCTTGATAAACCACCTGGTCAGGTGCGCTTCCAACATTATCCTTTGCTTCAACTTTTAGAGTACATGAATGAATACCCGATGGAGCAGTTGTCAAAGCAGAGATACTTGTTGAAAAACTTACGTCCTGATTAATTGCTACAATTTTAGGACCTGGCTCTGTAAACTCAAAATGAGCTGTTGTCTCCACACCTTTCATATAACAACTATGAATATAGGTCCTAGATAGTCTTTCTTCACCAAATTTATTAAAAAATCCGGCCCCAAGTGAAACTTCCATTCCTCTTCTCAAATCAAATTCTGCTTTAGACAGAGTAAACGGTTTTTCAAATGACGGAGGATTATCAACCAAAGTCTGTTTACCAATATCTTCTATCTGTTTTCCTAAGTTTCCAAAAATATTTCTTGTAAATGCTAGTGCTAAACCTAAAATCGTAATCGCAATAATAAGCACCACGATTGCATTTGTAGAAAGCGCTAAACTACCTTTCTTCTTCATAATATGCACCTCTTTTTTAATATAATAGTATATTCTTCATATAAAACATTTATATATTTTTCTATTAATTCATAATATATGCAAAAAAGTCTATTGAAAAAATTCAGCTTTTTGCTATTCCCTTTAATTTGGCTTATTATATCTGCTGTTTATCAAAACAGATTTTATCATAGATTCTCTGGAATAATTAATACTTGTTGGCAAATCATATTTTTCCTATTTTTGATAACTGGAACGCTCTTTGCCATACTCCAGATTAAAAAAATAAAATACAAACGAATATTGATACCTATTGCAGTAATCCTTATTGGATTCTTAATCAGAATTCACATTGTTAAACTTGGTTTTATAAGACCCATAAGAGCAACAGAATTCATACTCTATTCTAATCCTGCTAACTATCACCCAATGTTTGCTGGGTGGGGTATGTTTTTGTCCATAGCTTTCAAATTTCTGCCAAGTAAGATACACAGCATATTTATAGTGAATGCAGTTCTTGGATCCATATCTCCAATAATTGTTTTTTATTTGGTAAAAGAACTATCCAAAAACAAAAAAATAGCCAAAATATGTGCTGGCCTATGGCTAATATGTCCATTATATCTCATCATAACAACAACAGAGAGTTACACTGCACCAGCAATATTTTTTTCTTTATTAACATTCCTTTTTCTTTTTAAATTTCTCAATAAAAAAAAGATTCCTTTCTTTATTATTTCATTAGCTTTCTTAGGTGTAGCAATAATGATGAGACCAGAATACATCTACTTAATACCTATCTATTTCATCACTCTGATATCATTCAACACAAATATAGATGTCAAAAAGATTAAACTTTTTATCTTAATATTTTTCCTGTTAATCACTCCATATTTTATTGCTTTAGTGAATGGCTATTCTAGTTTGGACTGGGACAAAGATCTTCATGGAAAAGAGATAGACAACACAAAATGGTACTATAACTATCCTCTCCAATATTTTAATCTATTCAAGGAAAACATTGTTCCAAACCTTATTCTGGTTTTATTCTCTGATCAAGATATCTTGCTGACTACCAGACTATTATTCCTAATTGGCTCTTTTATTATGATATATCGTAAGGATAAGAAATCTGTTTTTATTATGACGTATTTTTTAATCGTGTTCCTGACTTATGTCTCAATGCATCAAGAATCATTTACAAATGGTGAGCATAAATATCTGCCCAGCTTGCTAATACCTGTGATTATTAGTGCAGGGTATGCAATCAACAGATTAACTAAATCACTACCAAGAAAAAAAGCAATCACTTTGATAGCTCTAATCTTTATCTTAAACATCTCTTTAAGCAGCATAAAAATCTCAAACTTTTCTAAAGAAAGACAGCAATCTCCTTTTTTTGAGGAGTATGATAAATTAAAAAAAATCCCTAACATCAAAAAGTCATGTCTTGCAATAGGTAATGGATATGGTTCATTACTTCCTTTTGTATTTGAATTTAAAAATAGGGCAATGGTTGAATCAACCAATGAGTTAAAATCAATTTTAAGTTCCAATCCCCCTTGCGCATATTATTATTATTATGGTTATTATACCATGGAAAAAGACAAATCTGAAGGAAAGCTCAGAATCTATAACACATCAAAGATTAAACAATTCTTGGCTGAAAAAGGTTTTATAAAACTCTATTCGTCAGAAATGACATTCTCCCAAAATAAATCCGACTAAAGTCGGGGGTTTCTCACGCAGAACTAACAACTTAAACTTTTCCCTCTTTCAGAGGTCATTCACATTAAAAGTTTAAGAGAAGTTCTGCTTAAGCGAGAAACGCCCTGATACAAATAATCACCTTTAATTATGAGGTGATTACTATGTTAAAACACAAATATCCGCACTTTAATCCAGAAGTGCACAAAATTGAGAGTAAAATAGCAACAGTCCGAAAAGGACATCATTGCAAATTTAACATCAATTATCACATTATCTGGATACCAAAGTACAGAAAGCCTATCCTAAAAGGAAAGGTCAAAGATGTTTTAAGGACTATTATTAACGGAATCTGCTATGATATCAGATTGAA
>CAYQPU010000003.1:0-72053 GCA_964419615.1 uncultured Methanosarcinales archaeon
AAAACAAATTCTCCACCATCATAAATCTCTTTTGGAGGTGCATCTTCCATGAAACTTAATAATAAACCGGTTGTTCCACCTAAATAAGTTGACCCACCAGAAGTTGTTTCTTCTTTTTTACAGCCCACTAAAAAAATAACAATTACCAAAAAAATAATTAAATATTTTTTATTCATTTTAAATCCTCCTCACACTTATTGATTTTGAAATAGATTCTTTATATCCATAATCTAAATTCACAATTAGAAAACCAGTGAATGCATTTGGACCTAAATTTCCAAGAGGTGCTGAACAGTATGCAACTCCTTGTCCATTATTTAATCTAATAGGATTAGGTTTACATGTAACCCCTCTACCAGATATTGGATCTGCACTAATGCTTACAACATCAATGTCATTTAATCTTAAGTTAGTACATGTCCCAATCTTAGATTTGGAAATTATTGTGCCAGATCCAACATTTTCTACAGTTATTGTAAATCTTATTGTATCTCTAGAAGATCCTTCATCTATGTGAGTTATTGCCACTGGTCCACCTTGACCACCACTTAAACTAATATCTTTTGCAGTACATGCATCATCATCATTACTTGTAGGATCAGGATCAATACAAACAGGTGCATTTGCATTTGTAACATAAGGATAACAAGCTGTTAATTTCATGTTTGTAGAATAAACATCGACTTTGTTTGGTAGGCTAACTGATGCATATGACTCTAATACTGAATAACCACCAATAGGATTATTGGCATCTTTTGCCTCTAAGGTTTGAGGATTTGCTCTAGCTCCTCTCCAAGTTAATCTAATTGCATTTTCATCATGACCACTAAGCCAAAAATTTGGTGAAGTTGAGTAAGTTCCTTGATTTTTAACTTCAACTGCAAAAGGGAGTCTGTCTCCATGAAAAGCTTCAGCAGGAGGACTATTTTTCATGAAATTAAATACAATTCCTTGAGTCCCCTGATGATAAACTTGAGTTGTACCTGTTCCGGATGAGTCAGATTTACATCCTGCGACAATTAATAAAATAAGAATTACCCAAACATATTGTATATTTTTAACCATTACTAAGTTCAAAAAATGCTTTTAAATTTATATAAATGTTTCGCTTTTAAATATATTAATTTAATATGTGGATTTTGCATTTTTTTCAAAAGCATTATATAATTGAAAAAAACCCTCTTTTATTATGATAATAACATTTTTAGGAACTGGATGTATGGTTTCAACCAAGGAAAGAAATACTGCCTCAGTTTTAATTAGTTATAAAAATGATAATATATTACTTGATTGTGGAGAAGGAACACAAAGACAATTAAGAATTGCTGGTATAAAACCCACTAAGATCACAAAAATATTGATAAGTCACTGGCACGGAGATCATGTTTTAGGATTGCCAGGTTTAGTTCAGACTTTGGGAGCTTCTGAATATAATGGGGTATTACAAATATTTGGTCCAAAAGGAACTGAACAAAAATTTAAAGATATGTTAAAAACTTTTGATGTAGAATTAACTATTGAGTATAAAGTTAAAGATATTTCTGAAAAACAATTTTTTGAGAATAAATATTTTTATCTTGAAGCTTTGGAATTGGATCATGGGATTATTTGTTTGGGATTTAATTTTATTGAAAAAGATCAAAGAAGGATTATAACTTCAAAAATAAATAAACTTGGATTAAAACAAGGACCCTTAATTGGACAATTACAATTAGGAAAGTCTATTAATCATAATGGAGAAACAATACATCCTGATCAAGTCAGTAGATTAGAAAAAGGTAAAAAAATAACTTATATTGCAGATACAGAAATTTGTGATAACTGTATAGAACTAGCAAGAGATGCTGATATTTTAATCAGTGAATCAGTATATGATTCAAGTCATGAAGATAAAGCAAGTGAATACAAACACTTAACTGCAAAACAAGCAGGACTAATTGCTAATCAAGCGAATGTTAAAAAACTGATTTTAACTCATTTTTCTCAAAGATACAAAAATACCCAATTAATTGAGGAAGATGCAAGATCTGTTTTTGACAATATTATCTGTGCAGAGGATTTTATGAAGATTAGAATTAATTAGTTCCTACTTAACTGCTAATTTAATATCTTCAGATTTTATTGTTTTTCTACCAGCATGCATTGCCAATTTTACAGCATCTATAGCTATTTCTTCAGCTATATCTTCCATAACATTTTTTAATGCTAATTTAGATTTATCTGAAACTCTTTCTGCACCTGCTTTTTTCATTATCTTTTCCATTGCAGCAAGTGGAATTAGTCTTTTAGACATCTTATATCACTTATTATTAACCACTTAAGATTTATTTAAATCTTTTGGTGGAACTTGGTCAAATCCAAAGTTATTTAATTTAATAAAAATAATTGGGAAATATGAAGGTTAAAGCAAAGGGTACAAACGCTGAAAGAGAACTAATACATATGTTTTGGGAGAATAATTGGGCAGCGATTAGAGTTGCAGGTTCAGGAAGTTCAAGATATCCATCTCCAGATATTATAACAGGTAATGGAATTAGAACTTTAGCTATTGAATGTAAATCTATTAAAGGTTCAACAAAGTATATTCCATTGGATCAAATTGAAAATCTTAGTGAATTTGCTAGAATATTTGGTGCAGAACCTTGGATTGGAGTAAGATTTGATAATGTTAATTGGTTTTTTTTAGGTTTGGATGATCTGGTTAAAACAGAAAAATCATTGAAATTCTCATTAATTAAAGCAAAAAGAGTAGGATTACTATTTGAAGAGCTAATTAGTTAATCCAAAAGATTTAAATAACTTAAAAACCAATAAATTATGGATAACAGTGGAGATTTATAATGACTACAATTAAACAGATAGAATTTGTTGTAAAAAAATTAGCAGGTGAAGAAGTTATTGATCTTGTTAGTTTTCTTAGAAAAAATAAATCTGTTTCTGAATTTAAAATTGCTGAAAATATTGGACAAGAAATTAATACTACTAGAAGTTTATTGTACAGATTACATAAAGAAGATTTAGTTCAATCAACAAAAAAAAGAGACAAGGAAACAGGGTGGTATGTTTATTATTGGTCATTTAAAAGATCCAGAGTAAAAGAATTAATGAATTCCATAAAGGAAAATGAACTTGAAGAGTTAAAAGATAAATTAGACCAAGAACATGGAACAATACATTTTAAATGTAATAGTGGTTGTATAAGGATTGATTTTGACACAGCAACTAATCTTTGTTTTAGATGTCCAGAATGTGGATCAATTATGAGTGACAAAATAAACAGAGAAAATTATATTGATGATTTGAAATCACAAATACATGTTTTAAAACAAGAAATAAGATAAAAATTTAAACCACCACAAACAGAAGGTTATAATAACAAATGAAATTAATGATAGGTATTTCTCCTGATGAAAAGATTGCTAAGAAAGTAGCAAGACTTTCAAAAATTAAATACACTAAACTTGATGTTTCAAAATTCCCAGATAATGAATTCCATATAAGATTTAAAGAAGTTGTAAAAAATAAAATAATCTTTATTTATTTATCACTTTACAATCCAAATGAAAAGATAATTGAAGTACTATTTACTGCTTTGTCAGCAAAGGAATTTAAAGCAAAAAAAGTTGTATTAATTTCACCTTACCTACCTTATTTAAGAGAAGATAAGGAATTTCATAAAGGAGAAGTTGTTAGTGCAAGAGTGTTTGCTAAATTAATTAGTATGTGTGTAGATGAACTGATTACTATTGATCCACATTTACATAGAATAAAAGATTTGTCTGAAGTTTTTTCCATTAAAACAACTAAATTATCTGCGGTTCAACCAATTGTAGATTATATTAAATCTAATTATAAAAATCCAATTATTACTGGACCAGATGAAGAATCAAATCAATGGGCTGAGAGTGCAGCAAAATTAGTTAATTGTCCAGTTTATGTTTTTAAGAAAAAAAGGTATAATGCGAAAAAAGTTAAAGTAACTTCAAATATAAAGGAAGATTTGAGTAAATATAATGTTATTATTGTTGATGATATTATTAGTACAGGCCATACAATAGAACAAACAATTAATAATTTAAAGAAAAAAGGTGCTAAAAATATTATATGTATTTGTGTTCACGGAATTTTTACTGGAAATTCTTTAAAAAGACTTAATAAAACTGGTGCAAAGATTATTACAACTAATAGTATTCAAAATAAAAAATCAAAAATAGATCTATCAAAGATGATAGCAAATAAAATCAAATAGAGTTATTTCTTTTTTCTCTTTTTAGGCTTTTTTCTTTTAGTAGGTTTTCTAGTTCTTTTTGCAAGAGCTCTTTCAATTTTCCTTTCTTCAGCCTCAATTTTCATTTCTTCTTTGAGTATTCTCTTAGTTAATCTATGGATATTTGAATCTATTCTGGCAATCCTTCTTTCAACTAATACAAGGATTCTCAAACAATAAACAATACCTGCTAATGTTCCTAAAATTACAGCAAGAATAACTCCTTCCATACTCAGAGTAGTCATAACCATTTCTCCACCTCTTTAGACTAATTATTCTAATATAGAAAAAGGTTATTTAAATAGTTTTTGATTAATAATTATTTCCAATTCCAATATAATAAACAAAATCATTTTCTATACTAAATTGTCTCTCTCTTAAAAAACAATTAATTAAATCTTCAGTCTTTTGTTCAGATATACCAGACATGTCTCCTAGTTCATACAATTTTGAGAGAGGAATACCTTTTTCTCCATTTGTTTGTACAGCTAATTTTATAACTCCTGCTTCCTTTTTTCCAGGAATTATATGATGATCTCTACATCTTGCTTGATAATCTAGTTCACCTACAACAATCAATTCTTCACTATAATGAGATGGATTTCCATCTTCGCTAAATCTTTGAGTATAATTAACATTTCTTCTAGTACAATCTGGATCTTCACAAATTGCTAATAATTCTGATACCTCATCACTTACTTCTATTAAATCAAAAATGGTTGCACGATAATCACTAAACATAAATGGTTCTCCTCTAAAACTTTTGTCTAACCCTTCCCAAAGAAAATAAGTATGATTATCAAGGGAAGAAATAAATTGTAAAATACCACTATCTAAAAATTGAGTTTCAGATACAGCAATAACTACATTAGGTTTTCCAAATCTTCTTTCAGCTTCTTTTCTTGCTTCAAACAATAACCCTTTTAGTTGACCTGAATTCAAAACAGGGTAAACACCTTCATCAATAATTAAACCATCTCTTGATTGAATAGTTTTTGTTGGATCTCCATCAAATATATCTTTAAGAGCTTCAACTATCCTATCATCAATAGGAGATTTGACAATTCTCATAACATATTTTTTAGAATCTGCAAATTTTGTTAATCTTTTACACATTCTAATAAATTCATTAGTTTTACCTCCACCCATTGGACCTATTAAACCTTCAACTGTACCAAAAAGATTATCTAATGTTTTTATTCAAACCACCTCAAAATAAATAAAATAAAATAAGGTTTAATAAACATTTATATTTTAAATAAGTAGTAATAAAATTGAACAAAAAAAGAAGAATTTAAAATTAAACAGCTTTCATGTCTTTCCAGTGTGAGTTAAACATTTTCTCAAAAGCAGATGCAAAATATTCTGTTTTAACCCAAACTCCAACATCATAGCTTGGATGTACATTCCCATCATCCATTACCATAAATGATATGTCCTGACCATCAATTACCATGAATCTTGCATCAATGTTACTTTTTCTAACATCAGCATATTTTGATATTTCTTTAACTAAACTTTCATGTTTTTTATTGAAATCAGCAGCAATCTTAATTTTAACACCTTTGTCCTTAGCTTTCTTTAATACCTTTCTAAATTCATTGTGTTTTCTAACAATCCCTTCAGCAGATGTAACCATAACAATTGATTTTTCAGCACCTTTTATTAAGGATTCAAGATGAGCATATAATCTACTTCTTCCTTTAAATGCTCCAGATAACTCAGTTGGTTCCACAAGATCTATTCCTGTTTTGTGTAACAAATTAAGTTCTGTTAACAACTCACTATCTTTAAAATGATTTAAAACATCTGTTTGCTTATCAGCATCTAATTTAATCTTTTTCTTAACTCTTTCAATAACCTCTTCAGGAGCTACTGCAATATATTTTATAGGTTTATCAATTTTTATAACTATAAATCCTTTTTTTTCCAAACTTTCCAAAACATCATAACTTCTTGATCTTGGTACATTTGCTATATCACTTAACTCGCCTGCTGTTGAAACACCTCTTGAAAGAAGAGCTGCCCATAATTTTGCTTCATAACTATTTAAACCAAAGTCCCTTAGTCTATTCAAAAAATCTGATTCCACAATCATTTTATAACCTCATTTACGTTAATATAATCACACCAGTCTTTTTTTAAGAATAACTTAACAAAAGGGTAATATAATTGGTATATAAATCTTTCCTTATTTCATTATCCTCTAGTAATAAAAAAGGAGATACACCTTTATTTCTAGTGGAAATAATTTAATTGAAAAATTTGCTGTGGTTTTTTTCTTTATTTATATATGGAATTTGAAAATGCTGTTTGTTATTATTATTATTTTTCAATATTGAAATATAATATAATAATATATAATATTAATTATATAATTAATAATAATAATAAACAAAAAATAAAGTTTAAATTTATTAAAAAAATAGGTTGATTTTTTTGTAATTATCTATTTCCAGTTGAAATCAAGGAGTGAGAACACAACTTAAACAAACTATATTTTTAATCATAAAAAGGCTTATATACCTATATTTCATTTGGAAGATTATGGCTCAGAAAAACCTAGATAGGTTCTTTGAAAATTATCTTAAGAAAGAATCTTTGTTTATGAATAAAAAGGTTTTACAGAGTGCTTACACCCCTAATAGTATTCCTCATCGAGATGAACAAATTCAAACTATGGCTGAAATCTTAGCTCCTTGTTTAAAACTTGAGAAACCAAGTAATATATTTATTTATGGAAAGACTGGAACTGGTAAAACTGTTAGTGTTAAGTATACAACTAATAAATTAGTTGAAATAGCTAATAAGAAAAATATTGAGTTAAAATTTATTTATCTTAATTGTAAGCTTAAAAGAGTTGCTGATACAGAGTATAGACTAATTGCTCAACTTGCAAGAGATCTTGGAAAGGCAATTCCTCCAACTGGTCTTCCAACAGATGAAGTTTATAAGATATTTTTTGAGGCGCTTGATAAAGAAGAGTGTTTAATTGTAATTGTTTTAGATGAAATAGATCAGTTAGTAAAAAAGGCAGGAGATGGTATTTTATATAATTTAACAAGAATTAATTCTGAACTTGAGAGATCTCAGATCTCTGTAGTTGGAATATCTAATGATTTAACCTTTACAGATACTTTGGATCCCAGAATTAAATCTTCATTAAGTGAAGAAGAATTAGTATTTCCTCCTTATAATGCCTTACAAATTCAAGATATTTTAAATCATAGAAAACAAATTGCATTTAAACCAGATGTGATTGAATCTGGAGTTATTGAAAAATGTTCAGCATTTGCTGCAAGAGAACATGGGGATGCAAGAAGAGCCTTGGAATTAATGAGAGTTGCTGCTGAAATTGCTGAGAGAAAAAACCTAAATAAAGTTTCTTTGGAACATATTGATATTGCTGAAGAAAAGATTGAAAGAGATAGGGTACTAGATTTAGTAAAAACTCAACCAAAGCAGTTTCAAGCTACATTATACAGTATTTTGATCAGTTGTTCTAAAAAAGATAAGTTAATGCTAACTGGTGAAGTTTATGAATTTTACAAATCAATTTGTCTTAAAGTTGGAATGAGACCACTCACTCAAAGAAGAATTTCTGATATTATTGCAGAGTTGGATATGTTAGGAATTATTAATGCTAAGGTTATTTCTAAAGGGAGATATGGTAGAACTAGAGAAATTACTTTAGCTGTTCCATATTCTACTATCCCTAAAATCCAGAATATTTTACATCAGGATCTTGATTTGTGATCTAAATGGTAGAACAGACTAATATAAATAAAAATCTTGTAGACCAATTTTTAGAAAAGGGTTATTTAATTAGTCCAGATTTGTTTGAATCAAATACTTGTTTTGAAGATTGTGATTTAATCTTTAAAACATTGGAAAATCATCCTAATTTAATGGTATTTACCAAGTATCTAAATGAATTTTTAGTAAGTAAACAAATAGATAATTTTAATTGGGATGAAATGGAAAAATCAAGAGCCTTGTTTGAAAGAAGGAAAAAAAAAGAAGTTTATGAAAAATTCTTAGATTATCTTAATAATCAATCAAATGAATCCTTAGGGGATAGTGAAAATTTATATAATAATCTCCCAGAGAATATTTCTATATTAAATGAATATACTGAAAATACTAGTAAAAGATCTATTCAAGATTTTATTAATTTGTTTAATATAAGATATAATAATATTAGAAAATTTCTTGTTAATAGAAGAGAACTTCAAAGTGTAAATTCTATTGGAAGACTTAGAAATAAAACAGATAGACAAAGTGTTTCAATAATTGGTATGGTTACGGATAAAAGATTAACTAAAAATAAACATCTGATGTTAAGATTAGAGGATCCCACAGGATCTATTAATGTTCTTATAAATAAAAATAGATCTGAATTAATGAATATGGGTAAAGATGTTGTATTAGATGAAATTATTGGAGTTACAGGTACTAGTGCTGGAAATATTATTTTTGTAGATAATTTTGTTTATCCTGATTTACCATCTTATACAGAACTTAAAAAAGCTCCTTTAGAATCTTATTTATTGATTTTATCTGATCTTCATGTAGGTTCAGGAAATTTTATGGAAGAAGAATTTAATAGGTTCTTAGATTGGATAAATGGTAAGGTTGGTAATGATAAACAAAAATCTTTAGCAAGTAAAATTACTCATATAGTTATTCTTGGTGATTTGGTAGAAGGAGTTGGGATTTATCCTGGTCAAGAAGATGAATTAGTTATTTTGGATATTGTTGATCAATATAAAAAATGTGCAGATCTTTTAAGTAAAATTCCAACTCATATTAAATTGATAATTATTCCTGGAAATCATGATGTGGCAAGAATGGCTGAACCTCAACCTCCACTTTACAAAGACCTTGCAGCTCCTATTTGGAAACTACCAAATTCAATTATGTTAGGTAATCCTTCATTCATTAATATTATGTCAACAGATACTTTCCCTGGATTTGATCTTTTATTATATCATGGATATAGTTTTATTTATTATGCTGAAAATGTGGATTCTATTAGACAAAATGGTGGAGTGGATAGAGCTGACTTAATCATGAAATTTTTACTGCAAAGAAGACATATTGCACCAACACATTCTTCAAATCTTTATATCCCACATGCAGACAAAGATCCTCTCTTAATTAGTAAATCTCCTGATTTCTTTTTAACAGGACATCTTCATAAATGTATTGCAGCTAATTACAAAAATACTACTATGATATCTGGAAGTTGTTGGGAATCCAACACTAGTTTTATGGATAAGTTGGGAGTACAAGCTGAACCTGCAAGAGTTCCAATTATTAATTTACAAACCAGAAAAGTAAAAATAATGAGGTTTGAAAAATGATTGCAGCAAGTGCTGAGATAAAATCTTACTTTAAGAAAATTGAAGGAGATCTTAATAAATCTTATAAATTTGCAGAATTAGCAAGAAAAAAAGGATATGATCCCGAAGATAAAGTAGATATTCCTCTTGCAAGAAATATGCAGGAAAGAGTAGAGGGTTTAATTTCAATTGTTGCACCACAGCTTGTCGATTCTGGAATGATTGATAGGATTCATGAACTTGAAAAAAACTACAGTATCTTGGATTGGAGAGTTGCTTTGATTATAGCTGTGGAAGTTGCTCAAGAAAAATTTTGTAAATTTAAAACAAAAAAAGAAGCATTAGAAGTTGGGATAAGAACTGGATTTGCATACCACACATTAGGTATAGTTGCAGCCCCCTTAGAAGGATTTATTGAATTAGAAATTAAAAAAAGACAAGATGGAAAAGAGTACTTATCTCCAAAATATGCAGGTCCAATAAGAGGTGCAGGAGGAACGGCTGCTGCATTTTCAGTTATTTTAACAGATTATGTAAGAAAACAAATGGGTTATCATCCTTATGACCCTACTGACAAGGAAATTGAGAGGTATGCAGTTGAGATTAGAGATTATCATGAAAGAGTAACCAATTTACAATATTATCCTTCTGAGGATGAAATTAAGTTTTTGATTAAAAATATCCCTGTTGAGGTTAATGGTGATCCTACTGAAAAAATTGAAGTTTCTCAACATAAGGATCTCCCCAGAGTTGATACTCCCCGAGTTAGAGGAGGTGTGTGTTTGGTTGTTGCAGAAGGTTTAACACAAAAAGCACCTAAACTTTGGAAACGACTTGCAAGCTGGGGAGAAGAATTTGGTTTAGAATGGGGATTTTTGTCAGAGTTTATTGATTTACAAAAAAAGATTAAGGCAGGAGTTAAGGTAAAAAAAGAAGTTGATCAAAAGGTTACACCTAATTATACTTATATTAAGGACTTGGTTGCAGGAAGACCAGTATTAACACATCCACTAAGAAAAGGAGGATTCAGACTCAGATATGGACATAGTAGAGTAAATGGAATGTCAAGTGCTTCAATTCATCCAGCAACACAATTTGTATTAGATAAGTACATTGCATCAGGAACACAATTAAAAGTTGAAAGACCTGGTAAAGCTGCTGCTGTTACAACATGTGATACTATTGAAGGTCCTATTGTAAAATTAAAAGATTCAAGTGTTGTTCAAATTAATTCAGTAAAAGAAGCTAAGCAGTATTTGGGAGCTGTTTCTGAAATTATTTATTTGGGGGATATTTTGTTTAATTATGGAGATTTTAGTGAAAATAATCATGTGCTGATTCCTCCTGGTTATTGTGAAGAATGGTGGGTTAAGGAACTTGAAAAAGATGTTGTTAACATGTTTGGTTCACTTGATTATGAAAAATTAAGTGAATTATTAGATGTTCAAACTAATAAAATAAATAATCTGATTAATTCAAATGAATTTGATGTTAATGTATGTTTTCAAATTAGTAATCAGACAAAAGTACCTTTACATCCAAAATTTACTTTTTTTTGGAACTCAATTAATCCAGATGAATTAAGTCAATTAGTATCTTGGTTTGAAAAAATTAGAATTATTAAAGATGGAGATAAAATTAAAAGATTTGTACTTCCATTAACAGATGAAAAATTAATTATTGAAAAATTAGGGGTTCCCTATAAAGTTGTTACAAATGAATTTGTGATTTTAAGTGCAGAGTTGGGTATTACTTTTATGAATATTTTAAATCTTGAAAAATTAACTCTTTTGGAATGTAAAAACATAATTAAGACTAATAAAAATAAAGATACTTTAGAAATAATTAATATGATTTCTCCTGTAATTATTCGGGATAAAGGAGGCACATTTATTGGTGCAAGGATGGGAAGACCTGAAAAAGCTAAGATGAGAACTTTAAGAGGATCTCCCCATGTTTTGTTTCCTGTTGGAGATGAAGGAGGTAGGTTAAGGTCAATTTTGGCAGCTAGAGATGTTGGACAAATAACTGCAGATTTTCCAATTTATTATTGTGATAGTTGTGATAAGGAATCAGTTTTTAGCGTATGTGATATTTGTGATAAAAAAATAAATAAAAAGTTTTATTGTAAAGAATGTGGAGTTGTAGATAATGAAGAATGTCAACATGGTCCAACTTATACTTATTCAAAAAGAAGCATAGATATCAATAACCTTTTATCATCATCTTTAAAAAAAATTAAATTTAGGGCAACACCTGATCTTATTAAGGGAGTAAGGGGAACTTCAAACAAAGATCATATTCCTGAACATATAATTAAGGGGATATTAAGAGCAAAACATGATATCTTTGTTAACAAAGATGGAACAACAAGATATGATATGTCTGAACTGGCCATTTCCCATTTTAAACCAAAAGAGATAGGTACAAATGTTGAAACACTCATTAAATTAGGATATAAAAAAGATATAACTGGAAAACCTTTGGAAAATGAAGATCAATTACTTGAGATTAAGCCTCAAGATATAATTCTTCCTGGAAATAGAAATAATCCTGATGAAGCAGCTGATGTTGTTTTGTTTAGAACTGCAAATTTTGTTGATGAATTATTAAGAAAGTTTTATGGTCAAAAATCTTTTTACAAACTAAAGCAACCTACTGATATTGTAGGACATTTAGTCATTGGATTAGCCCCACACATATCCGCAGGTATGGTGGGAAGAATTATAGGTTTTTCAAAGATTCAAGGCTGTTTTGCGCATCCCCTTTGGCATGCAGCTTTGAGAAGAGATTGTGATGGAGATGAATGTTGTGTTATATTATTAATGGATGCATTACTTAATTTTTCAAGACAATTTCTTCCAGATAAAAGGGGTGGAAGAACAATGGATGCTCCTTTGGTATTAAGTTCAAAATTAATACCTTCAGAAGTAGATGATATGGTTCATGGAATAGATGTTGTATGGAGTTATCCTTTGGAGTTTTATGAGGCTTGTATGAATTACAAATATCCAAGAGAAGTGGATATTGATCAAATAGGAGATAGATTAGATACTCCTGGTCAATATGAGTCAATGGGATTTACCCATGATACAACTAATTTTAATCATGGAGTTTTATGTTCTGCCTATAAAATCCTTCCAACAATGCAGGAAAAACTGTCTGGACAGATGGAAATTGCTAAGAAAGTAAGAGCTGTTGATCAAAGGCATGTTGCAGATCTAGTTATAAATAAACATTTTATAAAAGATATAAAGGGTAATCTTAGAAAATTTTCAATGCAACAATTCAGATGTGTTAAATGTAATACAAAATACAGAAGACCTCCTCTTGCTGGTAAATGTAGATGTGGTGGGAAAATAATATTTACTATTTCTGAAGGTTCTATTGTCAAATATCTTGAGCCAAGTATAAGTTTGGCTGAAAAATATGAAGTTTCAGATTACCTTAAACAAACTCTAGATTTGACAAAAAGAAGGATTGAGGCTGTATTTGGTAAAGATAAAGAAAAACAAGAAGATTTGGGTAAATGGTTTGATTAAGCTATGACAAATTGAATTTCACATTCTTATCATGTAAGCATAGGGGATGTTTTGTATTCTCTGTATATTTTCTTTATGTACTACACCACATTCAATACATAAACTTACTGATTTTTTACCTACTGCATTAATTGAGTAAGCAGTTTTTGTTAACTCTTTAATTTGTTTTGGATCTTCTTCTTGTCCATTATAAAAATCAGCTGATGTGTCAATTACTTTTTCATCTTGCTCAAATTTCTGTCCAATTAGTTCTTTATCACAAATTACTAAAATCAGTTTATTATCAGGAGAAATGTGTTTCTTTATTATCATATTTTGGTTTTAATGGGATGTCTAGCTCCGCATGCTGTACATTTGATAAAATCTATCCTACCTTCAGTAACAATTTTGGTATCTGGTTTATTACATTCCTTACATGTTACAAATTCCTTGACATATTTTGATATTTTCTGGTTAATCATAGATGCAGATACTTTTCTACCCAGAATTAAGCCTTTAGTTTTAATATCTCCAGGAGTTGCTAATTCTTTCAAAATAAACTTAAGAATATGTTGTGGTTCTCTTCTTAGTGTAGAAGCGATTAAATTAAAGTTTCTAATAATTGTTTTATTTCCTTGAATATGTCCCCTTACCTTTGGAACTTCAAATCTTTCCTGACTTTTAGTTGTATCTGGTAGTTCTTGTTTAGCCTTTTTTAGTAAATCTTTGTAATCCATATGATCAAGAAATATGGTTTTGTTTTTAAAGATTGTGGGCTAAGTAGTAAATTATATATATCTCTATTTGGATTTTTAATAGTAATGGTATTAGAGAGTCTGATTGATCCAATAAATGCAAGTAAAAGCAAATTAAATCTAATTGCCTTAGGATTTTTATATGCATCTGTTGGCTTGTTTGTTGGTTTGCTTGCTTGGCCAGGTCAGGCAAGTTTAGTATTAGTTTTCTTAACAGTAATGGCTTCTATGCCTTTTGTATATAATTTACTAAAAATAGAAGAAGAAAAAGATACCAAAATCAAAGAAGAAGTAATATTATTAAAAGAGCATTCAAAGGCACTTGGTTCATTAATGCTTTTATTCTTAGGTTTTACAATTGGTTTTGCCTTTTGGTATAGTACTCTTCCTTCTGCTGTTGTTCAACCAAGTTTTAGTACTCAAGTAAACACAATAGTTAATCTTAATTCAAATGTTGTAGGTTATACTTCTTCTGGATTAAATGATTTTACGAGAGTCTTATTGAACAATGTTAAAGTTCTTATGTTTTGTATACTCTTTGCTTTCTTATATGGTGTAGGTGCAATTTTTATTCTTGTATGGAATGCATCTGTGATAGGAGTTGCAATTGGAAATTTTATTAGAAAAGAGATTAGTCTAATTGCTAGTAAGCTTCACTTAACTGTGGTTTCAAATTATTTTAGAATAGTAAGTGTTGGTTTTTTACAATATATTTTACACGCTATTCCTGAAATATTAGCATATTTTACAGGAGGAATGGCAGGTGCAATAATATCAATAGCAGTTATTAATCATGAATTTGGTACAGAAAAATTTGAAAAGGTGTTAATTGATTCAATAGATCTTATACTTATTGCAATTGGTTTATTAATAGTTGCAGCTTTTATTGAGGTTTATATAACTCCTCCATTTAGATATTTTATTCTAGGACTTTAAGCCTACCACTTTTTATTTCAAATATCTCTCCTTCTTTTAAAAGATTTTTTATAATATCCTCTCCATCAGTTAAACCATATGATTCTACAACTTCATCAAAATCTGCTCCCTCTCCCTTGTCAAGTTTTTTTATTAAATCAAATACTGATTGAGTTTTTTCTACAGGTTGATGATTATTAGGAGTTTCCTTTTTAGTTATTTTTTGAGAAGTTTTATTTGTATTTTGATTTAATTTCCCTTTTTCTTTATCTTGAAGGTTAACTGATTTTGTTTTTTTAAGTTCTTTTATTGATAATCTTTTTTTCCAAACGTCCACCCATCTTTTATCTTCTACTTTTTTAACAATTTCAGGAATAATATATTTATCATCATTAAATTCTCTTGGTTTACCAATAATGTTTACTATGTCTCCCATTTGAATATCCTTTAATTGCTTAATTTCTTCAAAAGCTCTAACTTGGATGTTTCCAGTACCATCATCAACTAAAAAGCTTTTATTATCCAGACTAATATCTATTATAACTCCCATTAAATTAACTCTTGATATCTCATTATTATCTTTGGTTAGAATATAATTTGGTTGCCATCCATCTTGTCTAATATACTTGCCTTGAATAAGAGTGTTTATACTGACTATGCAGGCTACTTGCCTTTTCTGAACAGTACTAGATTTTTTGGATGTATCCTCTTCTTGGTTCAAATAAATCACCAGATCGTTTGAGTTTTTCAATAACCTCTTCTACTTCACTATCTTCAACACCTTTTTCTGCAGCTTGTCTTAAAATATCTTCAATTGGAATTGTTTTAATTCCTTTGTTTTCAATTTCAGATATGATCTCTCTTATTAATACAATTTTGCTTCTTTGGGTTGCAGCAACCCCAGTTGCAATTCTATCAATATCTATCTTACCTGTTTCTTTATCAACTCCCACTTGAGTTAAACAGTAATGAAGTAAAGATATAGCTCTTTTAGCATCTGCTTTGGTTACTTTTCCAGCCAATCTAACTCTTGCACTAGCTTCAGATAATCTAACTAAAGCTTCAAGTTGTCTTGGACTAATAGGGATGGATTTGATTAAATCTTCTTCAGAAGAGCCTTTATTTCTTAAATCAACATAATATGTCTTAATCTCTTTTATGGCTGCATTTGTCAAAACAGGTTTAACTCCTTGTTTTGCATATGCAATATATTTTTTTATTAAATCAGTTTCAATTTCAGGTTCAACTGTTTCTAAATTTTTGTGGATTTCTAAAATAAATGATGCCATCTTGTCATCTTTTTTTTCATCAGGCATATCTTTTATTGGAAATATTAAGTCAAATCTGTTAATAAGAGTTGGAGGTAATTCAATTTGCTTTGCTAACATCTCATAAGGATCAAATCTACCAAATTTAGGGTTAGCTGCTGCTAGTACTGTGGTTTTTGCAAGTAATGTAGCTTGAATATTGGCTTTAGATACAGTCACAGTTTGTTGCTCTAAAGCTTCATGCATTGCGCTCCTATCTTCAGAACTCATTTTATCTAATTCATCAATACAACAGATTCCTTTGTTTGCTAGAACAAGAGCACCTGCCTCTAGAGCATACCCTTTCATAAATTCATCTTTAACAACACTTGCTGTTAAACCAACACCAGTTGCACCTTTACCAGAAACATACATACCTTTTGGAGCTATTACTTGTATTCTTTTTAAAAGCTGAGATTTACCAGCTCCTGGATCTCCAATAAGTAACACATGAATGTCTCCTCTTGTTACAACCCCATCATTTCTCTTTTTTTGAACTCCAGCAAAAAGCTGTAAAATTAATGCTTCTTTTACTCTATCATGACCATAAATTGAAGGTGCTATTGACTGAAGGAATTTATCATATATTTTTGGATCTTGAGAAAGTTCTTGTATCTTTTTTTCTTCTTTCTTTGAAATTTTGATTTCAGTAAAATCTTCTTCCAAGGCTTTTACATGGTTTGAATCTATTACCAGATCATATCTTGTTGAGGTACCACCTGTTCTTAGAACAATTGGAACTTCTCGAATTATTCCTGTAACTAGAATTTTTGATCCAGGATTGGTTTTCTTTTCAGAGATAGGACTTACAAGATCTTGCTTAAGAAATATGCTTATTCTTTTTGGTTGCTCACTGCCTTCCAGATTTTCAGGTGCTTCTTCTAGTACTATTCTTTGGGCATCAACTAATTCTTTACTAATAACTCTGAATTTGCCTTTTCTTCCACAACCACATCTTGATGGTTCCTTAAACTTGGTATCTACCTGCAAAATGTTGATAATATTCCCACAAGAAGGACATTCAAATTGACTAGAAATCACTTGGGGCCGGACATCTGATTTTTGTCTTACTAATCCGTCAACTAAGACAAATATTCCTAAATGCTTTGCTCTCACGTCCCTAATTCTTACTCTCTGAGATTCAGGGATATTTGAAAATCTGACTTTGAATCTTTCTGTTTCTTTAATATCAAAATTTTCTACAGATAACTCAGCTGCTTTAATTACTTCTTCTGGTTGTTCTAAAAGTTCTTCAGCTAAGCTAGGATCAAACTTTAAAAGTTCTTTAAAATCAACAATTAAAAAACTCTTGTCAGACTGAACATTTTGGAGAATTTGGGTTTTATAATTAATGTCAAGAAACTCATCAAATCTCTTAATCTGTTCTGCAGCCTCCATACTGTTACATTACTTTTTTTAGGTTTAAGATTAATTTATCAAGTGCTGCATGTACTTCAGCTTCACTTTTTGTACCAGTACATACAACTTTTCCATTAGTAAATAACAGGAATGTTGCCTTAGCATCAATTAACTTGAAAACCAATCCTGGAAATTGTTCAGGTTCATATTCTGTATTCTTAAGCTTCATTGCTAAAGTGTTCAAATTCAGATCCATTCCAACTGAACCAGATGCAACAATGTTTTGAATCTTGATTTCAGGTTCAATGTCAATATTTACATTGATCTTTTTAAGATTAATAATTATCTTTTTTATTGATTCCTCTACTTTATCCATAGATTTTGCGCCAGTACACACAACTTTTCCGGAACTAAAGATTAATGCAGATGTTTTTGGTTCTCTGATTCTAATAACTAATCCTGGAAATTGTTCTGGATTATACTCTGTGTTTGGAAGAGTTGCGGCCATCTTTTCAAGAGGAATGTCTTGTTCTAAAGAGGTGCTAACTACAATATTTACAACTCTAATATCTCGATTTTTACCTTCTTTCCATGTATCTACTTTCTTTTTGTTAGTCATTTTTTATACCCCCGTAATTTGGCAAATGCCAACTTTTCATTTATAAATGAAAATTCATTTATAAATACTTTTATTTTTAAATGATATTTAAACAAAATATATGTTAAAAAAGGGATGCCCCCCTGGTTTCCAATAGAATTATGGGCTTTAGATACTGTTAAACCCTTGTTTTTTAATATATGATCATTTAATACATAGTTGACCCCTCAATTTCCAGTGGAGAGTTTAATATATTTTTTACTAAATTTTAATATATATTGTAAACCAAAATTATAAATATAAGTTAACAATAGTTAATTTTCATGAAAGTTTATCTTGATAATGGAGCTACAACTAAGGTTGCTCCTGAAGTATTAAAGGAGATGATCCCTTATTTTTCAGAAAAGTATGGTAATTCTTCTTCTTTGCATAAGTTTGGGAAAGAAGCAAAAAAAGCAATTGAGCAAGCCAGAGCTACAATAGCTAAACAGATTAATGCTGATCCCGCTGAAATTATTTTCACATCTGGAGGCACAGAATCTGATAATCTTGCTATAAAAGGAATTGCCTATGCTAATAAGAACAAAGGTAATCATATTATAACCACTAAATTTGAGCATCCTGCAATTGAAAAGACTTGTGAAATTCTTTTAAAACAAGGATTTGAAGTTACTTTTTTAAACGTGTCTAAACAAGGTTTTGTCCGTGTTGAGGATGTTAAAGCTGCAATAACAGACAAAACCATATTAGTTAGTATTATGCATGCTAACAACGAGATTGGAACAATTCAACCTATTGAAGAAATCGGAAAAATTTGTAAAGATAAAGGAATTTATTTTCACACAGATGCAGTACAAAGTTTTACAAAAATCCCAATTGATGTTAAAAAAATGAATATAGACTTGGCATCATTTTCTTCTCATAAGATCCACGGTCCAAAAGGAGTTGGTGCTTTATATTTGAAAAGTGGAACTAAGATAGAACCTCAATCCATAGGAGGATCACATGAATTTGGAAAAAGAGCTGGAACTGAGAATATTTCAGGAATTGTTGGATTTGCAAAAGCTTCGATTATTATTTCACAAGAAGATATTAATAATATGAAAAGATTAAGAAATAAATTAATAGATTCTCTTTTGGAAATACCACATGTTCAGTTAAATGGTTCTAAGGATAATAGGCTTTGTAATAATGCAAATTTAAGATTTAATTTAATTGAGGGTGAAGCCATGCTTATTCACTTGGATATGCTAGGAATAGCTGTTTCGACTGGTTCAGCCTGTTCTGCTAAAGATCTTAAACCAAGTCATGTGTTATTAGCAATTGGTTTATCTCATGATGTAGCACACGGATCTATTAGATTTACATTAAGTAAATTTACAACTGATGAAGAAATTGATTATACAATTTCAAAAGTAAAAGAAGTTGTAGACAAGCTTAGGAAGATGAGTCCTTTAAAACCAGGATATAATGCAGATGATTTTCCAAAACATGATCCCCATTAAATCTTATTAAATCAAATGTATATCTCTTTGAAAAAGCTTAAATATCATTAGATTACACCTTATTTAATGGAAGAAAATAACAACACAAAAAAAGGAGTATCAGCAATTATCTATGATGATAAAGGCAGCAATCACTATTTTTTAATTCTGAGAAGAGCAGATGGTAGAAAAAGGTTTGAGTTTGTTAAAGGAGACTGTGAACCTGGGGAAGATCCAATTGATGCAGTAAAAAGAATAGTTAAAGAGTTTGCTGGACTTAGGAATTTTGAGGTTAAAGGGAATTTGGTTGGAGAAAGGAGTACGGGTTCTGATGATAAGAAATATACAACTTTTTTAGTGGAGGCCAATATGAACGTAGTTGTTGATATTAGTCAATCAGAAAATCATGATAGCTACCTTTGGACAGCTAAGGAAAATGTTACTGAAAAGCTCATTTTAGATGATGAGATAGCTAGTTTTACACAAGCCTTGAAAATCTTGAATTCAGGTCAGCTTAAGTAATAGTTACTACATTGCTAATAAATCCGGAACTTCTTCCACATAAAACCCAAAATGATTTACAAAACTTTCTACTAATTCAGGATTTTTAGACTCAATTAGTTTTAACAAGTCTGTTGTAACACAAAAAGTACATACTTTTACTTGTTCTCCACATAAAATACACTTTGTTGATGTCTCTTGAGCATGTTTATCCATTACTGTATCAACTAAAGGTGCAATTGAGGGAGCTCTTTCACATACCCACACTGTTAATTGTTCTTTTAGGCAATCTACACAGATTGGATTTGTGATTGAATCCTCACAACTGACACATAATGCTTCCCAATTTTGGTGTTTGTTTTCCATTTTCCCCTCATAGCTCACAAAACACCTGGGTACAGATTGATTAGAACAACAATCAAAGATTTCTGCAATCCCAGGCACCGACCCGAGCTCACATATCTTTGATATCTTTTGTGTATTTGATGGTATCCACACATAAAGATACATCTACCAGAAAGTTAAAAATAATATCTGTATGTGCAAACATAAGCTTAAAGATAATTATAAGGTATAAATACTTTTCGTAATTTTTTCCAAAAAATAATCTATATTTTTATTAAGGAAATATTTAAAAGCTATTTTGGGTTTGTTTATTATATGAAGGTATATATTGAATATAATGATGAAGAAAAAGAAGTTGATTTTCAGGGTACTGCAAAGGATCTTTTAAAGCAACTAAATATAAATCCAATTACTGTAGTTCTTGTGAAAAACAATAAATTAGTTTCAGAGAAAACAACTTTTAATAATAAAGATAGCTTAAGAATACTTTCAGTTGTCTCTGGAGGTTAAAGTAATTCCGTCAATAATCTTATTTCCTTTTTTGTAATCAATATTATCCTTAATTTTATTGTGTGTATTATTTACTACATTTTTTGATTCCAAGGTATTCATACCAAGCATCACAGCCACACTTTTAATATCATTTTCTGATCTCATCTCCCATTTATTATATGCAAAAGATGCTAGCAATAAGTCTACATTGTATTTTCTACAATATTTAACATTTTGATTAATCCTTCCTATTCTTTCTTTGGATTTATTGTTAAGAATATCTGAGAAAGAAAAACCAATCATTATTTTATTCTTATTGGCAAGCTTGCATAAAACTTGATTAAGACCTGCTCTTTTATAATGGACTTTGTCAGATCTTTTATCAGACTCCAAATTATATATAATATCTGGTTTGTATTTTTCAAAAGCTTCCCTGTTTTGGGTACTAGATTTCACAATTACTAAATCTGCTAGTTTTCTAGCTTTTGATGCTTGTTTTGGCTTTACCAACAGTCCCAAATAAATTTGCATGTCACTTTTTTTATTTAATTCCATGATTCTTTGCTGAATCTTGCTTATATTATTAGGTTGATAATCATAAACAAAGCAAATACCTTTGATTTCTAGAGCAGAGCATGTACTAAGAAAATCTTTTTCATTATTATTTGGAAATACAATATCTACGTACATATTTAATTCTAATCTTATTTTTTATTTAAAATTGTTGGTTTAATTTGATTAACTAATACACAACAGCTACATATCTCTCCTGTACTTGGTTCTCCACACTCCTTACAATGTGTTAGTTTTGTTTTGACATTATGAATTGCTGATAAATCAAGTTTCAAGTAATTATTAATAAGATTAATTTTAGCTCCCTGATTTATTAATTCATAATTATTCAAAATATCTCTAACCTTACTCCTAATAGAGCTTGATGCATATGGACATTCAATATGCCTAATATTAAATTCTTTAATAAAACTGTAGATTTTAACTTCTTTTTCAGAAATAAAATAAAGTGGTTTTACTCTTGGAACAAATTTTTCATCTTGTATTACTCCAGATACAGGACCTAATCTAACAAGTGAGTTCATATTTGTTTTTAGCAGATTCATTAAGACATTTTGAGCTTCATCATCAAGGTTATGTCCAGTAACAAGTTTATCATATTCTCTTGCATATTTATTAATCATGTATCTTCTGAATGTACCACAAACAGTACATAATCTTTTTTTATCCACTTGGTCTAAATCAAAACCAAATTCTTCTTTGAATGAAATTACCTTAAGTTTAATTTTATGTTTTTGGCAGAATTCTTTTAAGTCTTCTAATGTATATTTTCTGTATCCTTTGATACCTTCATCAATAGCTAGTGCTTCAACATTTTCAAACACTTTGCTAACTAAATAAAGCGCAACTGTTGAGTCTTTACCTCCACTACATGCAACAGCAATTTTGTCTGAAGATTTTATTAGATTATATTTATTGATGGTCTCATAGAACCTTTTTTCAAAAAACTCAATAAAGTGATCTGTACAATAAGCCTTGTCTGTTTCATAAATTGAATCCTTTTTACAACAACTGCATTTCATGTTTTACCTTTTGTTTCACTAAATAGATTTTATTATGTGGGATTTATAAAAACCAAATCTTTTTTAATTATTCTAGTTAATGGTTTGTTATTATTATATATTACTGCTCCTTTTGGAGTTATTTTAATTATGTTACCTTCAACAAGTTTTTGTAATACAACATTTCCCTGTTTAGTATTTATAAATTGAGAGTTAGGAGTATCTGCATGGTAATAAACTGTTTTGTATTTTAATAGAGTTTCATTTTCATAATGACCATTAAATGAAAAGGAAACACTATCTCCTACTGTTCTATGTGGAGATTTATCTTTATACAAAATTAATAAAGGCATTTTTAAGATTTTATTATATTGTGAATGTAATTCTGGAAATCTTTTTTCAACAAATAAGAGTACTCTTTGTGCATAATCAATAGATTCTTGACAATTATAATTACACACATAGTGCCTTATTATTGATAAGTTTGAACCACCTCTATTGTAAAAATTATTTATTCTGTAATCAATTTCATTTACTTTATCAATTTGAAAAAAATCAGTATATGACTTGTTTATCCAAGATGCCCTTGTACAGCAAATTGGATAGGATAAGCCTTCTCCAACCTCATCACAGTATTCTTTTGGAGATTTATAATATTTGTCAAATTGTTTTAGATTTTCTCCTCTTTGTCCAATAAATACATTGTACTTATAGTCTACATTGTGTTTTTTTATCCAATGATAACCTTTTGTTGTTAATGAACAGAATTTTTTTGTAGGATCTAATGTATGTAACATATCTAATAGTTTTTTTGCCAGATAAGGATCTGAAGTTTCCAATGCTGCAATATTTTTCACACCAGATATTAATCCAATAAATTCTGAAAGATACCCTGATAATAAAGGTCTTGAATTATACCTAAGTTGAAAAAACAAATCTTTTATATTACCATGAATGCTTACTTGTTTGTTTGAATGCATCTTAAGCTTTAGTTGTTATAATTAACTATATAATCATTTCTTTGATCCTATTAAAAAGATTTATAAAACATCCTTAATTAACTTTAGATCATGCAAAAGGACCTAGCTGATTTCGCAGTTTCATATGCTCAAAGATTAGGAGCAAGTTATGCTGAAGCTAGATTGGAAAGCTCAAAAAGTAACTCTTTTTTGTTAAAAAATGGTAATCTTGAATCCTCAGGTTTTTCAGATATTAATGGACTTGGGATACGTTTAATATGTAAAAAAGGATTAGGATTTGTATCAACCAATAATTTAGAAAAATCCAAGATTAAAGGTCTTATTAATACTGCAATAAACTCAGCAAAATCTTCATCTCATAGAGAGGAAGTTACTTTGGCTGAAGATACATCAAATAAAAAGAAGTATGAAGTTAAACAAAAGATCAAATTAGCTGATGTTGATCCTTCTGAAAAAATTCAACTTTTGTTGGATGCAGAAAAAGCGATTAAAGAAACAGGAATCAAAACACCAGGAAGGTACTTTACATTAAATGATCACACAACAACTGAATATCTTGTTAATTCAGAAGGAACTCAATTACTTGCAAGTGTTCCAAAGGTTGCATTTATGTATTTTTTAACAATAACCAAAGGAGACCAATCTGTTCAAAGATATTGGCAATATGGTAATTCTGGAGGTTTTGAATTTGTAAAGGGTTGGAATATTAGTGAATTAGTTGCAAGTGAGGTTAAAGCTTGTTATGATAATCTTAAGAATGGGAAAAAACTCAAAAAAGAGAAATTAGATGTAATTGCAGCTCCTCAAGTTGTGGGAATTATGGTTCATGAAAGTGTTGGTCATCCATATGAGGCAGATAGAATCTTGGGAAGAGAGGGAGCTCAGGCAGGAGAGTCGTTTGTGACACCTGATATGATTGGACAAAAAATTGGAAGTGATGTTGTAACAGTTGTTGATGACCCTACTGTTGAGAACAGTTATGGTTATTATTTATATGATAACGAAGGTGTTAAAGCAAAAAGAAAATACTTAATGAAAAATGGATTAATAAATGAATTTTTACATAATCGACAGACAGCTGTTCCAATGGGAGTTAAAAGTAATGGTTCCTCCAGATCAGTAGATTATGATAAAGAAAGTATTGTTAGAATGTCTAATACTTTTATGCTTCCATCAAAACAAACAGAGGAAGAATTAATTGAAGATATTAAAAGAGGAGTTTACATTAAGAATTTCATGGAATGGAACATTGATGATAAAAGAGTTAACCAAAAATATGTAGGGGCTGAAGCATACTTGATTGAAAATGGTCAATTGGGAGCTCCTGTAAAAAGCCCAGTAATGGAAGTTTCAACTTTTGATTTGTACAAAGCTGTTGATGCAGTAGCAAATAATATGGAATATCACGCAGGTAATTGTGGTAAAGGTGAACCAATGCAGGCAATCCCTGTATGGTTTGGGGGACCTTCAATTAGATTAAGGGGATTGTGGATAAAATGAGAGATGTTGCAAAGCAGGTTATGAATACCCTTTTAAAAAAAGGAGCTGATGATGTAGCAATTCTTGCTTCATCAAGTAGAGCCTCTCAAATTAAGTATTCTAATAGTCATATTAATGCCACTAAAAATTGGGAATTAGAATTTCTAAATATTTTTTTGGCAAAAGATAGAAGACTTGTTTCAACAACCCTTAGAGATCTATCTAAACAGTCAGCTGAAAAAGCAGCTGATAAACTAATAAAATTTGCAAAGTCTGCACCTGAGAACAAGTCGTATAGGGGAATTGCGCAAGGTCCTTTTGAGTATCCAAATATTAAAGATACTTATGATTCTACTATAGATGAACTTGGTGCAGGATGTATTACAAAGGTTGAAGAGGCATTAGAACTTGCTGATGAACTTGGAGCTAAAAGAGCTGCAGGTGTTTTTGAATCATATTCAGATAAATCCTATGTTCTTACTTCAAACAATGTAGAAGCAGAGCAAAAAGGAACTGGAGTTTATTTTTCAATAAGAGGTTTTGCATCAAAACATGCTTCTGGACATATGGTTGCAGTTGCAAGAAAACTAGATTTACTTGAGATGGAACAGGCAGTTAGAAAGGCAGTGCAAATTGCAAAAGACTCACAGAATCCAAAAACCGTAGATACTGGAAAATATGATATCTTATTTGATCACTTGCCCTTTTCAAATTTAATTGATTATTTTGGAAATGCAACATCCATTTTTTCAGTAGAAGCAGGATTATCCTGTCTTGCAAATAAGGTTGGAGAACAAGTAGCTTGTCCAGAATTTAATTTAAGTGACGATGGCACATTTACTAATGGTTTTAGTTCAACAAAATTTGATGAAGAAGGAGCTCCAACAAGAAATACACCTATTGTTGAGAATGGAGTCTTAAAAACCTATCTACATAATACCTCATCTGCAATTAGACACAATACAAAAACTACAGCTAATGCAGGGATTGTATCACCTGATCCACATAATCTTGTTTTACAAGCAGGAAATTATTCTAAGGATGAGTTAATTAGTTCAATTGACAAAGGTATCTATATTACTAATATTTGGTATACCAGGTTTCAAAACTATCATACTGGTGATTTTTCAACAATTCCAAGAGATGGTGCATTTTTAATTGAAAATGGAAAAATTGTTCATCCTGTTAAAGATATTAGACTGAGTGATAATCTGTTAAATATAATGAAGTCTGTGTCTAAGCTAGGAAAAGAAAGAAAACAAGTGTATGGTTGGGAAGTTGAAACTCCAACTATAACTCCAATGGCTGTAGTAAGTGATGTTAGTATTACTAAGTCTGAAAGGTAAAATCATGGAAGATAAAACAAAAAAATTAGAAGATGCATTTTACAGTTTTTCAACTAATTTTCCTTCTATTGAAGAAGAAAATAAGATGTTAAAGCAAACTGTAGCAAGACAAAGGGATGAACTGAACAAATTTAGAAATCCTCCTTTATTAGTTGCGGAAGTAAAAGAGATTAATAAAGATAAGGCTATGGTCAGGCTTCCAAATGGTAATATGTTTTATGTAAATATGAGTGAATCTTGTAAAGGATTAAAACCAGGAGATTTTGCACTTGCAGAGCAAAAAAATCTTACTTTGATAAAAAAAGTTCCTCTGACTCAAAAGTTTAATGTGGAAAAATTTGTTATTATGGAAAAACCAATAATAGGCTGGGAAGATATTGGAGGTTTAGATGAGGCGATTGAGGAAATTAAAGAAGTTATTGAATTACCTTTGAAAAAACCAGAATTATTTGAAAAAATAGGAATTACTCCTCCAAAAGCAATTTTGCTTTATGGCCCGCCAGGTACTGGTAAAACTTTGCTTGCTAAGGCTGTGGCAAAATCAACAGACTCTACGTTTATTGAAATAGTTGGTTCAGAGTTAGTACAAAAGTTTATTGGAGAAGGAGCAAAACTTGTTAAAGAAATTTTCGAGTTGGCAAGAAACAAATCTCCTTCAATCATATTTATTGATGAGCTTGATGCAATTGCTGCAACAAGAATTGAAATTGGAACTTCTGGTGAACGGGAAGTACAAAGAACTTTTATGCAGCTCTTAGCAGAAATTGACGGTTTCAAACCACTTGGAGATGTTAAAGTGATTGGATGCACAAACAGAAGAGATGTGTTAGATCCAGCTGTTTTACGGCCAGGCAGACTTGATAGGCAGATTCAGGTTTCAATTCCAGATAAAAAAGCTCAAAAAGAAATTTTCAAAATTCACACAAAAAGAATGAAAATTGAGAAATTTGATATTAAAAAATTATTACCTAAAATGGAAGACTTTTCTGGAGCTGAAATCAGAGCAATGTGCACAGAAGCAGGTTATTTTGCTATAAGATCAAATAGAAAGAAAGTCAAATTACAAGACTTCTTGGATGCAGTAGATAAAGTTAAGCAAAGGGAAGATCTTGATGAAAGTTACTTGAAAATGTTTGGGTAAACAAAGGTTTACTTGAGAATAGATATTTCTATGCTTTCAGCTATGCTGAAAGTTAGGAACAGAGCAAAGTGGAGTGAGATTATCTTTGTTATCTATTTTAAAGTAGTAAAATATCTAAAGATTTATATATTTTTATGGTTTCTTAGAGATTAATTTAAAGGTTTGATAAAAATGTCTTTAGTATCAAGAGTTGACAAATTAGTAAAAGCACCAGGGAATTGGTTTAGAGGTTGGTATAAAACTAATGTTCTCAATTCAAAAAAAGGCAAGAATCGGGCTGAGGTTGCTTATTGGTCTTTAGCTGAAACTGTCACAGTGCTTGACCAATTTGCTGAAGATGTTGCTGAAGGTCATGGTGCTGATTTTGGGACATTTGTTAATGGAGGAACTGTAACACTGGGAGCACTTCTTTTTATTGAAAAATTAGCTGATGCAGTTGAAGGTGATGTTAAAGCTGATAAGGGAGTTTCAAGTGTCAAATATAAATTTGCATATGGAGTATCTGAATCTGTTAGTTTAGCTCAATATGCCTATTCAAGATTTAGTTATATTTCAACAGGCATTATGTTTGTTACTCCATTAATTGCTCCATTTCTTGGAGAAGGAGCTTATCCAGTAGTTTATGCAACATTTGAAATAATGGAATTTTTTTACAATAGAAATTTTGGAATCTCTTTTATTCATGGATATGTTGCGGATTTTATGGCAAAAAAGGAACCAAATGCAAGATCTGGAACTGCAAGAAAGAAAACAGCAAAAAAGACTTCAAGTAGAAAATCAAGTTCTAGAAAAAGTACATCAAGGAAGAGTACTGCTCGAAAAAGTAGTTCAAGAACTTCTACTGAGAAAAAGCCAGGAAGAGGTATAAAAGGAATACTTCCTAAATTGGGTAGAAAAGCCAAAGAAGAAGAATCTTCTTCCCAAACAGGAACATATAGTCGCGTTAGTAGAAATGCTGCTGCGTCATCAGGTAAATATTCTGATACACAATTAAATAGGCTTGTTAATACTGCATACAATAATGGAATCAATTTTTATGAATCAGGAGACATAGATAGAGGTACTGCAATATCAAGTAGATATTTAACAAGACAGATTACAAATAATGCTCGTGCACTACAAGTAGCTAAAGGTTTACTTGAACAAAAGATAGAAGATTCATTGGGAAGTCAAGATCCAACTTATCATCCTGTTGGATCTGATCGAAATCGTCAAAGCCAAACAGAGGCAGGCTATAGTAAACTAGTAGATGAAGCGCACAGAACATTTATCCGTCAATATCGTAATGATAAAAAAGAATTAAAAAATCAGATGATGACATATATTGCACAGGATATAGATGATAATACAGTTTTATTAGAGATTGAAAAACTTGTTAATCAAAAAATAATTGGTCCAAGCGGAGGAAGAAAACGTAGAAGGTAATGAAAATTTAATCATCCCTTTACTGATTTTAAATTGAAATGGTGCGTGCTCGGCAGTTACTACCGTAGTTCACAGCCGAGGCTCACAGGGTGTTCACTTCCTCATCGCACGCATAAAGAATTAATCTAAGTTATTATATAAATGATTTGTATTTCTAGGCAATGTTTATCTTATTCAATCTTAAAGTCAATACATATTCTAATTACACCTGGAGAATAAACTCCACACTTAACAGAATCTAGAACTTTGAATTGAATTTTTTTCTTATCACAAACAGTTTTGATTTTTTCAATGGATTTTTCTGGAAATTTTTCTTCTTTTGAAAAATCATAGAAATGGATTATTGTTCCATTATCAGCTGCATTAAGTGCAATATCTAAGAAATCTTCACTAGTTTTAGGAAGTGGCATTAGAATCCTATCAAATTTACCAAGTTTAGGAACAATTTCTTTTACATCTCCTTGTTGTAATTCAACATTATCAAGTTTGTTTAGAATAACATTTTCCTGTGCATATTCATGTGCTATTGGATTAAGTTCAATTCCAACAACTTTTTTAGCTTCTGTGTTTTTAGAAATAACTAAAACAAAAGGACCACAACCAGAAAACATTACAAGCACGTTTTCATTAGTCTTAACTAGTCCAGCTATTCGTTTTCGTTCAGTTGCTGATCTTGGAGAATAGTATACTTTCTCAACATTTAGTTTGATTCTGACACTATTCTCCTTATGTATTGTTTCTTTAGTATTTTCTCCAGCAATTAATTCTAACTTTTGTGTTCTAAATTCTCCTTTATGAATTCCAGATTTTTTAAAGACAGTTTTGATAATGGGGTTTACTTTTAAAAGGCATTCACCTATCACATTCTGTTTTTGGCTTAATTCATCTGGGATATCAATTATTACTATATTCCCAATCATATCATAGCTAGAAATAAACTTATCCAATTCATCATCTGACAAGTGTTTTTTTAGCATTTCTATTAGATTTTGTTTTGGCTCAACTTTTTCTAATTCTTTTTCAACAATTTCAAAATCTGGAAATACTGATTTTACTTTTGCATTAACAGCTATGTACACATGTTCATTATCAGCTGTAGTTTTATAACCAGGAACAATCAGATCTTTTTCAGCTAACAGTTTTCTGACATTTTCTGCATCTTGTTTTTTGATCTTTATTGTTATCATATAAAATCACCAAGCCCTGTTTGTTGTTTTGTTTTAGATATTTTATCTAATCTATCTTTTATTCTATTAATCCTTTCCTCTGAAAAATCATGTTCTGATAGCATGCTTTTAAGGTTATCTAACTTTGGTTGATTCCAAACAAGCTCATATTCGTCAGTTGTTGGCATGTTAATAAAAATGTTGTATATCTCTTTCCAGCTAACATCAAAGCTCCAGTCTAACTCTGAAAAAATCTCTTCAGGATTTTTTTCTTTTACTAGTTTAAAAGCTTTTTTAGGTCCAATTCCTTTAACTCCTCCAATATTATAGTCTGTACCTACTAAAATTGCAAGAATAATAAGCTGCTCTTTGCTAATTCCCCAATTTTGCAGGTTTTTTTCAGTTTCAATAATTATGGGTCCTTGGATCTTGTATACTAATTTTCCTTTTTGTTTTGTTTTCCCGGAGATAGATAGGTTTTTTAATATTCTTTTAGCACCATAAAGCAGACTATCATAATCCTCGCTGACAACAGCAAATGCCTCTCCTTGATTTACAATATATGCTGCTTGGGCTTCACCTTCTGATGGAGCCTGAATAACAGGACATCCAAGTGCATTAACAAGATCTTTTGCTTCATTTATCATCTCAGTAGTTAATCTTGATGTTCTTGAAGCGTACTTTTTCATGTCTTCAATATTCCCCTTTGCTTTGGCTTGATTATATTGAATTTTTGCCACTTGTTTTAATTCTTTTCTTCGCTTTCTTTCCTGCTGCTTTAATTTTGGAGGAACACCATCAAAGACAAAAGCAGGTTTTAAACCCATCTCTAGGAATTTTATTGTTCGACCAAGTAAACCAGTTAAATGACTAGTCACATTACCTTTGGAATCTTTAAGCAAACTTCCATCTCTTTGCCTGATATTACTTAAGAATTGATAGAGCATGTTAAAAGTATCAATTACAACGATCTTGTTTTTTAATTCATCAAATGTAATCTCTTTAAATTCAATAAGATCTTTAAGATTAGTCCCCATTGTTCATAAAAATTATTTTGATTGCATTAAAATCTTTGTTTAATTGTTCTTGTACTTTTTTTGTTAATTTTCCTTTTGTTAGGTAAATTACAGGTAGTTTTTTGTTTTGACCTTGAATTAACGCTGCTGCAAGATCTGTGTCATTACTTGTTTTCTTGCTCTTTGCCTTACAATAGTATTTTAGGTCTCCAAGCTTAGATGGAACATTAATGATTAAATCAATTTCTGAACCTTTTCTAATTATTTCTGATTTTATTATTTCAATATTTTTCTTTGAAAGAAACTTGCTTATTTGTCCAAAGAAACTATCTTTAATTGTATCATCTTCTGGTTTTAATTCTTTTTTTGGTTTTTCTACTTCTTGTTCTATTGTTTCTTTTGCTTCTTTTTTTATTGGCACTATTTTTTCAGGTTTTATTTCTTCTTTTTGAGGTTCTGGTTTAGGTTTTGTCTGAACAGGTTGAAACAACTCTTCAGGTCTTTGTTCTTTTTCAATTGGTTCTTTTTTAGCAATAGGTTTTTTGATTTGCTGTTCAGGTGTTTTAAACATAGACTGCAAGTGTTGTTGAGCAACATCATTTGAGATTGTATACCATTTCCAAAAAATCTCTTTATTTTCTCCTACTCTTACATTCAGAGGTTTAGCAAAATCTTTTATTCTTCTTAAAGAAACTCTTTCAATAGGTTGTAGAGCAACATCTCGAACAACTTTTTTTTCTTTAAGCATCTGCAAAGTTTGTCTATCCTTTGGATTGAGCTTATCTTTGAATTTTTCCAGTTGGCTTTCCTGGCCTTTTATGTAATATAGGGGCGAGCCACCATACTTTAAATTAGAAACTTTTAATTCTCCCCTTGAGACCATCTCAGAAATAATAGCTGATGCCATCAATATACTTGTATCAATTTGTTTTGAAACATGAACTGGAAGAGAAGGCCCCCTCATCCGTATAAAACTTAGAATTTTCTGTTTTTTATCCATGATTTTATAGAAGTAAATAATGTTTAAAAACCTTTGCTCTAAGGTCTCATCCACCTAATCTCATAATAAGTGACATCTCCTTCATCATCAACAACACCTATTAAAAGACGCTTTTTTGTTGAGTGAGCAACTCTGTTTTTTGCAGCAAATTCATACCAAGTAAGAACATTTCCTTCATGAACTGGATAAATAATCCACCTAGCATGATCCTCTCCTGGTTTAATTCCACGGTCATAAACTCTAAAATCTGCTCCAAATTTCAATGCAGTTTTTACAACATAACCTCTGTTCCTCATGTTCTTATAAACACAGTACCTAATCCAGAAATTTGGCTCAACTTTTCTTGCCCTTAGAATATAAGTTCTTGATGTTAGCTTTTTTTTCCTATAATCTGTAATGACTAATTTGCCTTTTTCCATTAAAAAAAGGCCTTCACATAAAGAAAGTTGGACTTTTCCACCTTCAATTATCTTTCCAAAACAACTTTGATTAAAAAATTCTCTTGCAGCATCACTATCTTCGGTTAGTACACGTTCTCTTGCAAAGATAGCTTTAACTATTTCTTTTTTCTTTTTAACTTGTTCAGCAGCAGATTTTTCTACATTTTTATCTGTTTTTTTAGTTGTAGCTTTTTTGGTTTTTTTAGCTACTTTCTTCTTTGTTATTTTCTTTTCAACTGCTTTCTTTTTACGTGGCATGTTATTTAAAAACTACTCTGAAATGCTTTATATACTTTGCTCTTTTAGTGCAAATAAGTAGGATTAGCTCCCATAGGCCGGTTCATGAGCCAGTTTGTTAGCTTGTTTAGAATAGTAATCTTAGATTATTATCATGATTACAAACTGTTCCTTATTGTTTCTTACGATTTTCACAGTCTCATTCACTTAATTGGCCTTTATGGAGCTAATTTCCAATTATTACGTTTTGTTTTAGAAACATTTAAAAGAATATTTTGATTAATCATATATGGTAAGCTAGATTGGGGGGTTAGCCGTCTCTTGTTACCATAAATCGGCTTTATGATGGAATCGAAGCTTGAGAAGAGGTAACTTTTCAAGTTGTTGGTCTTGGTTTGGACAGTGAAGTTCTGTCCTGTTGGACTTATGTTTGTAAGAATCATGTCAGGTCAGGAATGAAGCAGCATTAATTATATTCACAGGTGCTAATAGGGTAGCAGAACCAAGAAAGAACTAAGGTAGCTGGCTTCTTGTTTGGCTATCGATTTTTGAGCGTGCTTACCTCTTTATTTATCTTTTTGTTGAATTGATGAATACTTCTACTTGTTCTGTAATATCTGCTCTACCTGTAGTTTCCAAAGCAAAATGAACCGCTCTTCTTTTATCATTATTGTATTCTATTTTTTCAGGATATACAGTACCATAATCATTTGAGTATGGATCCTCTTTATAGGAGTAATATATTTTATTGCTATGAGTATCATTTATTAAGTCTAAACTCCACCTAACTGCTAAATTTGTTAGGTCTGACACCAGTTCTGAATCATTGTTATAACCAAATCTGTAAGCAGTTCCATCTTTGGTTCTGACTAGCCAGTATGAATCTTTTTCATTATTGCCACTTGTCTTGTTCTCAACATACATGTATGTTTCAATCTTAGTGTGGAATCTATCTTCGTTCAGTACATATATTAAATCATATGAAGCTCCATTTAAAGTTAAAGTAAATGTGTCATCAGAAGTATTTATGTTGGTATAGTTAACATCTCTTTGGATGTTGTTTTGAGTGATTGACCAAGCGTTTCCTAGGATTTCAGATTGTTTTGTTGCTTGACTATTATATACTAAGCCTAATGAAGGTTGAAGATTACTCGTTCCAGGCGGTATTCTTATTCCATATGAGTAAGTTGCTGAGCCAGTGAACAAGCTTGGATTGAGTTGTCCTTGGAGGTCTAGTTTATTTCCTTGTGGGACTGAAGGGTTTGAGAAATAGGATTTGGGTTCTCCTGCATATGTGTGATGAATGAATATATTAAATATTATAATTAAAAACATTATTTTGCATATTTTATTTTTATTATTCATTTTTTAATTAACCACCAGCCTTTTCCTTCGTATGGGTCGGATAGGTTTGATAAAGCTAATATTATAAAAATCAAAAGAATGTACTTTGAATAAGCAATTTCCTTCTTGGTATAAAAAGAAAAAGTAAGGAAAAATATAATTACGATTAATAATAATAATAATAATGGATACTTTCTAACTATACTTTTAGGTGATTCATCAAGTAACTTTAATATATACTTTAAATATCCCATTGACATTTAGGTTCCTCCTTTGTGATTAAGTACAGAGAATATATGATACAGATACAAGGAAAAAAATACAATAAAACCATCTCACTAGATACAACTTTTATTATTGGGAAAAATAATCCATAGATCAAAGGAACAATTGTACTTATCAAGACAAGAGCCATAAGAATTAAGTTATTGGTCTTGAGGACTCTCATGTTTAATAGCAAGTACACAAGATTAAATCCTGAAAACAATACATAAAGAGACAATGAAAAGGTTGCCATAATTATATTAAACCTCCTATCTTGTGTTAAGTAAATAAGGTCTAGTATAAAAGCTAGCACAAAGAAAATAATCTGCAAGGCTTTAAGCCATACAGGCACTAACTTGTGTCGCTTTTTCCTAATTTTAGCCATCTTGGTTTGTTTCTTCTTCATCTTTTTTATCTGAACTAATTGGCTCTTCTAAATATGTTCCTTCAGTGAAGCTCTCAAAAGATTCATAAGTGTCTCTATAAATATTTTTATGAAACAAAAATGCATATAATTGGTCTGATTTTAAAACTATATCACTCATATAAGGCTCAATGCCAGATCCACTTAATATTTGTCCTGCACCTAAAGATACACCTGCCCAACCAGCATCTTCTCTCAGTCCACCAATTTCTTCCATATTTTTAGGACCAAATAGTTTTGCAGAACTATCTTTCTCAACTTGCCACCACATTTCAGCTACAGCCCATTCGGAGATATCTAAAACATCTGGTATGGGACTCATCTGGTATACTCCTTCCAACAACTCATTCGCTGGAACCTCACTCCATGCTTGATTAATTCCTTCACTAAATGAATTAATTGCATATTCAATTCGTTCCCTGGGGTATCTAGATATGTCAGCAAAGAATGCAAAGAAATTCCCACTAGGATCCACATACTTATAGGGATTATTCAACACATAAGAGTATCTATTTAGATTCTGTGGATTATAGGGATCTTGGATTACTGTATCAGGCTCTACAAACTGCCTCATATAAGCATAGTAATATCTTGCTTCATAATAATATAGTCCAGTATCATCTCTTTCCTTGCCTGTGTAGAGGTGGGTTTCTTCTTCTCCACCTGAATTTACGTCTCCAAAAGGAAGATAAGTTGTTTCCTCAACCACACCACCTGTTTCATTTGTTATTAGAGTAGTGCTTCCTAAGTGATCAGGATGATAGAACCATTTAGAACCATCAGGATTTTTCCTAGCTAATAATTTACCATTGACCCAGATATAAGTATAATTATAGACACCAGAACTGTTCCTGATTTGCATAAAGTATTGGCTTATGTAGTATGTGGTTTCATTAGTGCCATCCAAATTATAATGGATTTTTCTTAGTCTGTTTATCGACTTTCTGAAGTTTTTTTGGGTTGTGGTTTTCATTCTTTTTAAACTAAACTAATCTTCCTAACACTTTTTTGATTCTGATTTCAAAAAAATTTAAATAATCCAATTTACATTTTATCATTTGATGCAACCTTTCAAGTATTTCATATATCCACTAAATTTTCTGAGTTTGTCTTTAATTTATGCACTGATTTATTTTATTATCATCTCATCTACTTCTGGTACAGTTAATCTTTTAATGCTAATTGTTGGGTATTTAATTTTTGCAATTTTACTTACAATAGTTTTATCCAAATGGATAATAGACATATATTCAAAGAACAGATTAAAAAATCCCCTCTTGTTTTGGATTTTGTATGTTCTTGTTAACTTGATAATCTGGTTAATAGTAACCTCTTTTTTTCTCCCATGAAATTGTAAATAGTTAGGACTCTTCTTATTCTTCTTCTTGAATTCACATAGTATTGTTTTAACTCTCACCATTATCATTATCCTCATCCTTAAGTTTATTCCATTTATTCGCTCTAGTCTTAGCATAATGATTATGAATCATTGTAGAAACATGGGATGGAATGTTTATACCCAGTGCATTTATTGTATCAGTTACATAATCCTGACAGATATATTCACCAGAGACATATTCATTCTTAGCATTCTGTTCTGCAACTGAAATCAGGTATTTATCTTCAGTTAACGATGTTTTAAATGTGGTACTCGCCTTAAAATCAGGATTATCGGGTGCACCTAGATCTTCATTGAAATTCTGTATGGCATTCAGTATGTCTATTGTTTCTTGAGCAGTATCTGCATGAATAGGTTGAGGATTTAGATTACCTCCTGTTTGACTGTTTGGAGCGAAGGAGTACAGTGTATAACCTTCTCCACCTTTACTTCTTTCTTGCCCAATTACTATCACTTCATGAGGTTCTTTTATAGGTTTTCCCACAGCTTTCCTAAGTAAGTTAAATAAGGTGTGATGCTTCAAAGGATGAAAATTATTTACTAGTATCGCATCATTCCCGCTCGGATCCACATCTTATACGGATTATTTCTCACATAACTATATCTATTCAGTTGTTGTGGATCATAAACATCAGGTAAGAGTGTATCAGGCTCTACAAACTGTCTCATATGTGGATCATAATATCTTGCTTCATAGTAATATAGGCCAGTATCATCTTTCTCTTTGCCAGTATAGAGGTGAGTTTCTCTAGAACCACCTGCATTAACATCACCAAAAGGAAGGTAAGTTGTTTCTTCAACCACACCACCTGTTTCATTAGTTATCAAAGTAGTACTTCCCAAGTGATCTGGATGATAGAACCATTTGGAGCCATCGGGATTCTTCCTTGCTAAAAGTTTTCCATTAACCCAAACATAAGTATAGTTATAAACACCTGAACTGTTCCTGATTTGCATAAAGTATTGGCTTATGTAATATGTTGTCTCATTAGTGCCATCCAAATTATAATGGATTTTTCTTAGTCTGTTACCTTCATGATCATAAAGATATTCCTCTAGAATTGTGCCAGTTGCATTTCCTTCTCGTACTCTTATTAACTGGTTAAATTCATTATACTCAAAATGATTATCTTTGCCTTGGATTAAGTTTCCATTACCATCATAAGTTAGTTCATGATGATTGTTTAATGCTGATGCATGAGAAATTGTAACAAGAACTATTAGACTAATTATAAATAAAGATAAGTTCTGTTTGTGTTTGTTTTTTGAAATATTAAGCCCCCTCTTTTATGGGTCGCACTGTTTATACTAATTCACTTAATTTTCCCCCCTAAGTTAAACCAATTGTTTAATTATTTAAATGTTTGTGTTAACATAAAATCTCTTGTGAAAAGAGTAGTATCTTCTATTATTCAACCAATATTGCAGGCTTACCAGGCATTGCTTTTCTTGCTTTGCTTTCTTTTGATTTATCTGCATTAATTAGATCAATTGGACATTTGAAATCATCTTTAAAGAATTCAACACTCTCTCTAATTGCTTTAAACTCAATGTCTTGAGACAATACATTATCAATACCTTTCTTTAATGCATGTTGAATCATAGTAGTTACTTGCTTGCCATGTTTTTTAAATTCATCATCCTGCATAACTTTGCCCATAATCTCTTTCATATCTCTTGTTTGTTCAAGTAAGACTTTCAACTCACTAAACAATTTATACTTCCATTTCTCTGCAACAAACAATTGAATCTTTTTTGGCTTACTTACATTTGCTAATTTAAGAACAGCAAATATATCTTCTCTTGTTGACCTGATCATTTCTTCAGCAAGTTCTGCATTTGAATCAATCTTTGTCTCATCAAACTCAGGCCATGGTGCAACTGAAACTAATCCTTGCTTGCCAATCCTTTCCCAAGCTTCTTCTGCAAAAAATGGAATAAATGGCGCCAATAATAAAATCTGAGCCTCAATCACTTTATTCATCATATCTTTATTAGGCTCACCACATCTTCTTTGATACCATTTAATTGCTCTTTGTAATTCAAAATAACTTATCTGCAATGCACTTCTAAAATTAGTTTTTTCCATTACATCTGTTGCTTGTTTAATAATTCTATTTAGTGTGGATTCCATCCAAGTATCAATAGCTCTAACTTGATCTGTTCCTTTGTTATAGTTTTCAACACAAAACTCTAGCAACTTTCTAATCTTTGGTTTCATGCTTTTAGCAAGTTCAGTATCCCAATTAGCATCATCTAATCCTTCTCCTCCACTTAGTACTGTGAATCTTGAAGCATCTGGTCCAAACTCTTTGACCATGTTTCTCATAGGTATAAAATTACCAAGAGACTTAGACATCTTATTACCATCAACAGTCACCCAACCATTAACACCAAATGAACCTGGCCAATTCTCTTTTTTGAAAATTGCAGTATGAATAAAAATACTAAACGTCAAATGATTTTGTATAAGATCTTTACCTGAATTTCTAAAATCCATAGGATACCAATAATCAAACTCAGCCTTCATCTCATCCCAAACAGGATCCTTACAATCACCCTTTCCTAACAATACATAATCAAAAAGTTCATCAGTGACATCATCTGGATTTAACTTCTGCAGCTTATGAACTATAGTATAATAAGCCATGTAAATAGTACTATCTGACAAAGACTCAATTAACCATTTCTCATCCCATGGAAGTTTTGTACCTAGACCAGTCTCCCTTGTACAAGCCCATTCATGAAGCCAATCAATAACATGATTGAATTGCTGCCTAGATTTTTCAGGGTATAATTTCATCTGATCTAAGCATTCATGAGCAAGCTTTTTCCATTCAGGATTAGCATAATCAACAAACCATTGATCTGAAACAACATTTACAACAGCTTCTGTCAGGCACCTACATACAACCTTACCAGACAATTCATAAAACATCACAGCTTCATTAGCTTCAATAAGGTGCTTTTTTAAGTAAACTAGAGCATCTTGAACAGTCATACCTGCACAAGCTCCACAATTATTTTTCATAACACCTTTTCTAAACACTCTTTTGTTTAATTCACCTTTAGCTTCTTCAATTCTTTTCTTGTCATCAGGAGATTTTACTCCAAACTCATCTCCAATCTCTTTTCCTAAATTCTCACCCATTCCTGGAATATCAATTATGGAAATTGGTTTTAATTTGGCAATAACCTCTTCATCAAGATTATACTGTCTTATCAAATCCATATCATTATGAATCCTTTCAAGTTCATACAAATCAACAGGATCTTCAAGTGCAGAATAAACAATACCTGATCCAACATTTGCATCAATAAACCATGCTGGAACAATATATGTATCATAATCAACTAAAGGACCTCTTGTCCATTTCCCCATTAACTCTTTTGCATGAATTTCTCCAATCACTCCTGTTTTATCATACTGATCCTCAATCTTTTTTACAGCTTCAGGCCCAACAACCCATTTTTCATCCTTTACTTTAACAATCTTGTAGGTTGCATCAGGATCAATCCAAATATGAGTTTGACCATAAAATGCATCTGGCCTGGTTGTACCTGCCATTAAAATCAAATCAGAATCTTTTAGTCTGAATTTACCCCAAATAAAGTCTTGAGTAGTTTCTCCTTCTCCTTCTTTTCTTGCATGATCTCCTATTGCAGTTTCACACTTAGGACACCAAACAACCGGGAATTTTCCCTTTATAACATAATTTTTTTCTTTTAATTTTCTAAATTGCCATCTGATAAATTTATCATAATGTGGATTCAAGCTCGTTGTATGAAATGATCTTCTCCAGTCAACACTCATACCCATTGATTTGTAATCTTTTTCACATTCCGGTTCAAAAAATTCAATCCAAAATTCAGGTTTTTCAAATTTTGCTAACAAATCTCCTGTAATCCCCATATCTTTCATTATCTTGATTTGCTTAGGTTCCTTGGCAATAACTCTTTCAGTTGCACTAATAATAGGACTACCTGTTGCATGCCAGGCTTGGGGAAACAAAACATTAAATCCCTTCATTCGTTTATATCTAACAAAAGCCTCAGTTCTCATTAATGAATATAAATGACCAACATGAAGATAAGCATTGATATAAGGATAGGGAAAAGTTGCAAAGAATTTAGGTCTATTGTTGTCTATTTCAGGCTCAAATATTTTGGCATCAGCCCATTTCTTAATCCATTTTTGTTCCATTAGATTCACCTTGATTAGTTATGTTTTAAAGAAAAAAAGGTAGAACTACTTAAATATTTATTCCAGTAAAGGCTTTAATCTTTCAAAACTAGACTTCATATTCTAAACCTTTTTGAAATGAGCAGTTGTGTCAATCAAATCCACTTGTCCCAAAAACATTGCTCTACAGCAATATCTTTCTAAACCAAGGCTATCAAGCACTTTTTTCTTGTCTTCACAAGCTTCAGCCCGCTCTTTAAACTCTTCCCAAAGGTGGGCAATTGGTTTTCCACAACTCCAGCATCTTATTGGTATAATCATTTTCTTTAAGTATTATTTTTGGTATTATTTGATATATATAAATATTTGCAGAATCATCTGTAAGATTTCTGCCTCTTAGCCCTAGCTTTACTTCGGCCAGGTTTATTTACTTCTTTTCTTCGAACATCTGCAACTAACATATTTCTATCATAATCAAGGAACATTTTCTCAATTTTTTTATCTTTGGAAAAATCAACAATTCCTCTAGCAATAGCAAGTCTTACTGCATCTGCTTGAGAACTTTGTCCTCCTCCCATAACGTTTACATCAACATCTATTTTTGAACTAATACTTGGTATTAGCATCATAGGTTCTTTTATCTTTAATCTTATATGTTCTGGTTGAATTGTCTCAAGAAGCTTTTTATTAATTCTTATTTTTCCAGTTCCTTTTCTAATAGTAGCTCTTGCTATAGCTTCCTTTCTTTTTCCTGATGCATGTGTACTCATACTTTACCACCTATTGCTCGGCATATTTGTTCAACTGTAACATATTTTAGTTTTTGAAGCTTAGACATGTCTGCAGCTTCAATTCTTTGAATTTTTTCTTTTTCAAATTCTTCAGGTAATCCAACATAACACCTAATTCTTTTATACGCATTACTTCCTCTTTGTCTTTTGTATGGAAGCATTCCTCTAATAGTTCTTCTAACAACCTTATCTGGTGTCCTTTGATAAAAAGGCCCGCTTGTTGGAATCCCTCTTGCTCTTCTTTCTTGGTAAATAGATAAAACTTGAGCCTTATTACCTGTAATAATTACCTTTTCGCAATTAACAACATCTACTCTTTCTCCCAAAAGTGCCATCTTTGCAACTTTTGCGCTCAGTCTTCCTAAGATCATATTACTTGCATCTATTACTACCATTTTAACCAATAATCCTAACTTTTTTCCCCTTTATATTTGACTTCATAAGTTCATTAATGGATATTGCTTTTGATTTGTTACTTAAAATCTTGCTTTTAGCTTCTTTTGAGAACCTCCAAGCAGCAACAGTTAATTTATGATTAAGATCTCCTGCACCAAGAACTTTTCCAGGTATAACAATAATCTCGCCTTCTTTTGTATATCTACTGATTTTTGATAAATTAACAATTCTTCTTTGTCTATTTGGCTTTTCTAAGTCAGAGGCAACCCTCTTCCAAATAGGTTGATTGTTCTTTATTGACTGGGTTTTTAATTCCCTGATCAGTTCCTGTAAGTTTATGTTTGATGTCATTTTTAATCATGCGGGGGACGGGACTTTCAAGGACCTTTTAATAGCTTGAGTCATGGTCATCTTGTTTTTTGATACACCATGTTATGGGACTTTAAGTCCCATTGTTTTGGTCAAGCTTTTACCCTTGGGTAAAAGGTTGATTTGAACCCGCGTAGCCACTAAGGCCTACGGCCCTCGACCGTAGTCGTTTTATCTCAAACCAAGATTTTTTTGGTTTGAATTGACCAGGCTCCGACACCCCCGCTTAAATGTTTAAGCGTATTGGAAATTACTTATTAAACTCTTTACCAAAAATGTTTAACTTTTCCTCGAGGTATTCTGAGGCTTTGATCATGATTTCTTTACCAGTTAATTGTCCCCAGGATTCAACAAAGAACACAAATTCATTAACATCTCTGTTTACTTTGACTTCTCCTTTTGACACTTCTTCACATGCACCACAAAGATGGCAGTTCATCCTTTTTTTCTCATTTATTGCTAATTTTTTTGCTTTTTCTACAAAAACATCTTGTGGACAAATATCAACACATTCCAAGCATGTTGTTCCCTTTTTGGAAATTTTTATTTCTGGTAAATATTTGTAGTAAACAGAACCTGGATTCCATTTGCTATGGTTTTTTCCTTGACCAAGCATAGCAGTCATTTCTGCTTCAAAGCTTTGTCCTTTTAGTAATTTAGCAATTGGTGTTTTACCGTAAACAGGTTTTGCTTTTGGATCTTTACTTTTGATATCAGATGCATAAACTGTTTTTGGACCTTTCTCTTTAACAGTTAATTTTAATTGGCATTGAGCACAGCCAGTGCCTTTACAAGGGCATTTTTCTGGTAGATTGTATGATTTTAAATCAGTCTTGATAGGAATTAATCCAAGTCGGTGAGCTACCACTTCATCATATAAAACTGAAGTGTTTTTCCTAAACTCAACTGTTTTAACAGCAAGTGTGGGTACTTCTTCAATTGCAGATCTTCTAAGAGCATTTGCAAAAGAAACTCTGCAACCCTTTAATACAAATGAAAGCTTTTCTTTTTGTTTACCTAAAAGAGATATTTGCATTATACTCTCCTCCCTCTTCGTCCACCTTTTTTTCTGCATCCATCATGTGCAACAGGTGTTACTTCCTGAATTGTTCCAATTTTAATACCTATTCTTGACAAAGCTCTAATCGCAGCTTGTGCTCCTGGTCCAGGATTATATGGTCCATTATGGCCCCCTGGAGCTTTAATCTTAACATGTAAACCTTGAATTCCTCTTTCAATAGCTGTTTCAGCAGCTTTTTTAGCTGCAGCCATAGCTGCTGTTGGAGAACTTTGAAGTCTATCTGCCTTAACAACCATGCCTCCAGAACATTTTGCAATAGTCTGTGTTCCAGTTACATCAGTAATATGAACAATTGTATTATTATATGAGGCATAAATGTGTGCTACTCCCCATCTCATTTTTCTATGTTTCATTTTCCAATAGTTTTTTCCTCAGTAAGTGTTGCTGGAATTGTTGAATTAGCAACAAAACTTATTGCATCCTCTTCATCTCTTTTAACAATGTAAGAGGGTAATGTTACTTTTTTTTCTCCAACCATAATATGACCGTGAACAATAAATTGTCTAGCTTGATTTACTGATTTTGCTAAATTTTTTCTAAAAACAAAAGTTTGAAGCCTTCTTTCAATAATATCTTTTGTAGTAAGACTAAGTACATCATCTAAGTCAGCTTCTTTTGGAAGTAAGCCAATTGAAAAGAGTCGAGTTAACATTTGCTCTTTTTCTTTAAGACCTTGTGAAGTAGTACTTGCAATAAGATTCTTTGCTTGTCTTGAAAAGCTCCTGATTTTAGAGGCCATTTTCCAAATCTCTTTTTTATTTTTAAGACCATACGATCTCATAAGTGCTTTTTCTTCTTCAATTCTAGCCTTTTGCCAAGGATGAATTGGAGTACTATACTTTTTTCTATGTTTTTTCGGATCTCCCATTTTGTTAAACTCTCTGAGTTTTATGACTGAAAAAATGTAATTCTTTAATTTTTTTAGACTCTACCAGACCTTGCACCTTTCTTACGCTTCACACCAATAACTCTTCCTTTATTTTTTCTAAAATTTGATCGCGTTCTTTGTCCTCGTGAAGGTAATCCCCATGCATGCCTGAACCCACGGTAGGCCCTTATCTTTTGTAATCTTTTAACATTATTATCCTTATTTAGTACTAAGTCTGTACCAACAAGATGGATGTCTTCACCAGTTTCCATATTTTTTCTTTGGTTTAATATCCATGTAGGAATATCATATTTTAAAGGATTAGTAATAACATCATTAATTTTCTTGATTTCTGATTCATTTAAATGTCCAGTTTTTTTGGTTTCATCAATTTTAGTCTTTGTGCAAATAATCTTTGCTAAAGAGTAATTTATACCTTTGACCTTTCTTAGGGCAATAGCAACTGTTCTATTTCCATCTAAATCAGCGTTAGCAATTCTTACAATGTGTCTAAAATCTTCTTTGTTCATTTTACCCATAATATATCATAGCCAGAATGTGTGAAACCCTAAACACGCTCACAATGAACTCGGGCTAATATATATCTATATATGGGAACAAGTGTTTGTATATAAAGGTTGCTGTTAAAAACAAAAAGATCAATGCTTTTTCTTTAGCAAAGACAGTACATAAGGCAGCGCACACATTAATACATATATTACACCCGCAACAACAAATCCCATGTTGTTTCCAGTTACTGTACTGTTAATAGTCTGGTAAAAAGATAATAGTAAAGCCATATTAATTATGGAAATTATGGGGATAAATAAAACCGCGAATATGTGATGTTTTGGTTCCAAATGATCAATATCTCTAATTAAAAAGTTTAGGATTAGACCAAAAACAAGACCAATTGAACCTACAATAACATATAACTGAATGTTCTGTATTATTTGTATAATTGGCAGCAAAATTAAAAAAATCAAAAAGTTGAGAACAACAATTACTAACAAAGCTAACCAGTAAACAACCTTGGCAGAATTCTTTGCATATTTCGTATACTTATTCTTGTCATATTTTGTGTTAATCTTGAATGTTTTTTTCATTTAAACCCTCTCAAAATCAATTTCAGCTTTTGATCTATTTAGCAGTTCTTTTATAGACTGTTCTTCTCCTTCAACCATTTTACATACAAGCTTGTAAAACACTTTTGATGTTTTAAAATAAGATGTTACAACATCAATAGTTATCTCAACAGGACCTTCCTTTAAAAATGCTGTCATAGTAACATGCCTTCTAAACTCTCTGCTTCGTTCAAAATTTGCTCTACTAAGATCTCTTAAATGATGATAAAAGTTAATAAACTCAATAATCTCTTTTTCTTTTTCATACTTTTCTCTCAATATCTTAGTCCTTAAACCTGGGCTTTTTGGGATATCTTCTTCATCTTTGTCTTCAGCTAATAAGACCAAAAAGCAAAAATCAAAGCAATTTATTAATCTATTAAGTACATTTTTTAGTACATCAACAGTTCGAGTGTATTTAAGACTAACATGAATAAGGTGATCTACTCTTCTAAGTTCTCCGTTTGCATCATCTAAATATTCGTTCATTCTTACTCACTATATCCTCCATTTTTGCAATAAAAAGTTTTGTTTTTTTAATGTATTCTCTAATTTGCTCTACTGTAATTGTTTTTATCTTGTAACTTTCAGAGGCAATCACAAACTTATCCTTTCGGGTAAATTCCACAGGACTTTTTTTGTGCATAATAATGATATCTTTGATCTCTTTAATCATAGTCACGTATTCCATTTCAATTTTGTATTTTGGTACAACCTTTGCTCTGAACATATTAAATTTTGATTCAAATGTATCATGGAAAGGTGGAATTCTCTTAAAAAGTCTTTCATAGTGAAGTACAGAAGCAACAGAGTTAGTTAAAGATAAAAAGAGATTTTCAAGAACTGCTAACAATAATTTACTATCTTTAACTAGTGGGTAAGTCATGGTTAGCATATGATCTGCAATTTTTAAACGCTTTTGGGCATTATGTTTAGCAGTCTGGAACTTCTCCATATAGAACATTATTTGAAAATAACTTTTTAAACTTTCCTATTAAGTTGGTCTAATATGTTAATTACTGAGTTGTTTTAAGGAATTTGCATAAAACTATGATCTAGTTTAACCTGTTGTTTTATAGGTCTTAGTTCACTGCAACCATAGATCTTTGCATAGTTTTTCCAGATGCCTGAGCAAATTTCGTTTTTTGAGCACATCTTGCATTGTGCACCTTTCTTTTTGTTTTTTGTTATTCTTTGTTTATAACTAGTTTTACCTCTAAGAATTATGTCTATATGATTATTTGGATTAGTCATTTTTTCAATTTCAGGAACATATTTTTCATATCCTATTAGATAGCATAAAGGCAGGCCACAGTCACTTATTAAAAAGTCAATATTTTCCATGATACAGTATTTTATCATTTGCATCAAGTAGGGTTCAACTTCAGACATTTTTGGAATGATCCAAGTGTTATTGAGTGCACTAGCTGCAGGCATTACAAAACTGGTCTGTATTTTTGGAGGATTGCTGAATTCTTTTTTTAGCCATTTACAGAAATCAACTGCTTCTTTGTGATTAGTAGAACAAAGCACGTGACTTATAAAAACAGGAAATTTTAAGTCTTGTAAATTATGTATAGCTTTGATGGTTTTTTTGAAAGTACCTGGTGCCTGGGTAAGAAAATCTGATACTTTTTCTTTGTGAGAGTGTAAAGAGACCAGTGCTTCATTAAGACCAGCATTAATTAAATTTTTACAGTACTCTTTGTCTGCAAGTTTCACACCATTTGTTAGTAAAGTTACCTGAATTTTTTTATTAGAGATAAACTCAATTAAACCTAGCAAATCTTCTCTTATAGTTGGTTCTCCTCCGCTAAGCAAAATGTTCTCTACATTCTGATTAGATAAATTTTTTAGTTTATCTTTTACTTGCAAAGTCGTCAGTGCTGGTTCAGTGCTATCTCTATTACAAAAAAAACATTTTTGGTTACACTTTGTCTCAAAATTCAAACAAATTTGCTGGTTCATATTTTGTTAAATCTTTTTTCCACAATAATAAATATAATTAATCTAAATTTTTTTGAATTGTTTTTTATCAGTAAAAACCAAAGTCATTCCGAAAGCTCGAGTATTGCTTTTGCAAGATCTCCTTGGTTTTTTTCAAGGCTCTCTAGCGCTTTCTCTCTGTCAACACCTGATTTTTCCATCACTGTTATCACATCTTCTTCATCAATTTGGATGCTTGTTTCTTGTTCCGAAATATCTCCTGTTATTTGGAAAGTTTCTTGACCCATCATGTTAACTTTAACAACTTGAGGATTAGAAATAATAATCTCTTTTTCTTCAGAACTAATTACAACTCTTTTTGCTGGGACATCTACCTGTTTGATTCCCATCTGTTTCATCATCTTTTTCATCTGTCTGGGATTCATGCCAGGCATCATCCTAACCAACTCTTACCATATACTTGCAGAATAATGATTAGAATAATTACAATAACACTTGCAATTATAACTAAACCTGGAGAAATTTCTATTTTGCTTTTGTATTCATCAAAGTATCTGGTCAATCCTCCCATTGAGGAGGGCATTGTAATTTTGTTTTTTGCCATTTTTCTTCACCATTAAAAAGGTAGAGTGGCTATAAGCCACCTTTTGTAAAACCTCCTATTGAAAGGAATGGTTTTCCTCAACATTCAACTAAGCGCGTATGCTTGCACTGGCCAGGGCTCACCGTTTCACCAATTCCCTAAAGAACGTCTGCAGAGTCCAGATCTGTCACCAAATTTGTTTACTGCTTCATTCTCCTTTAAGGCTGTATCGTTTCTGAGTGGTTGCCTTCCATTACAGAACTCCCGTATGGGAGTGGCCTTAATAGTGGGTGGACTTTCCTCACAAACTTTTAAGAAAAGTTTGATCAAAACAAATGCGACACAAGGTCGCATATCGCGGCTATCTTGCTTAAGAGCAAGCCGCGTCAAGGGGCTGTAAGCCCTTTATGTTTTGTTCGACCTTTTCTTAAAAGGTCGCGGAAGTTGAGCACCACTCTACCAATATATAGGGAGATATTTGGTTTTTAAAAAGGTTTTGGTAATATTTCGTTCTAAAAAGGTTTTTATACCTATAAAACTTAGCCAAAATAATGAAATTCTCATCTGGAACCAAATTACTGGATAATTTACTGAATGGTGGCTATCAGCCCCAAATGATTAATACTATATTTGGAGTTGCAGCTTCTGGTAAAACAACAGCATGTTTATTAGCTTGCATAGCTTGTGCAAATAGAGGGAAAAAAGTAATATATATTGATACTGAAAATGCATTCCCAGTTGATAGGTTAAAACAATTAACTCCTGATTATAATAAAGTTCTAGAGAAAATTTTTCTTATTAAAGCCAAATCATTTGAACAACAATCAAAAGTATTTACTAGGTTAAAGGACATTGCTTTTAATACAAATATTGGACTAATAATTGTGGACACAATTGGTTCTCAATATAGATCTGACACACAAGACTTAAAATTAAAAAATAAAGTTTTGGGAGATCAATTAGATACATTAAGAGAAATCTACAAAACAAGTGATTGTATAGTAATATTAACAAATCAAGTTTACTCAAATCTTAAGGAAAATGAAGTAAAACCTATTGGTGGAAGAACCTTAGTTAATCGAAGCAGGTGTATGATTCAACTTGATAAAGTAGAAGAACATAGATATGCTTACTTAATAAAACATCCAAATGAAAATAAAAATGAAATACAATTCACAATAACAAATAAAGGATTTGAGATACTATGAATATTGATTAAATCTATTCCTCTGTAAAATCTGCAATAGGAGTATCAATATCTTTTCCTTTTTCAACAATGCCTTTGCTTTTGAGATATTCATTTGTTAATATCCAGAAAATTAAACCCAAGCTTTTCTTACCTTTGTTATTACATGGAATCACAAGGTCAATATTATTTGTTTGATTGTTTGTGTCACATAGAGCAATAATCGGAATCCCTGCTGTAATCCCATCATTGACAGCATTCCTATCAGGCCATGCATCTGTAATTAATATAACCTTAGCTTCAGCATATTTGTCAAGATTAGGATTTGTCAGAACACCTGGTGGATATCTACCTGGAATAACATTCATTCCAGTTAATTCTCCAAGTTTTTTAACAGCTTTCCAACCATTCTCACGTCTGCATAAAACCATTATGTCCTTTGGTTCATAATTAGCTAAAAACTTAGATGCAATTCTTAATCTTTCATCAATCTTTTGCAGATTCAGCACAGATAATCCATCTGATCTGGTCTTATATATGAATCTATTCATATATTTTGTTTTAAACTTGGTACCTATGTGTATTCCTGCCTTAAGATATTGATCTTGCGGAACTAATAATTTTTCTGATTCATCCATTTTATCGTAACCTCATTAAATTAGCAGCAGAATAGGCTGCCTTATTATCGCCCAGCAGCTCTGTACAAAATACATGTACATGGGCAATGATTATTCGGAAGTCTAATTTGATTTATAAAGGTTTGCTTTGAAAAGTTTTAACAGTTTCATAAACCGGTCCATTTGGTGTGAGTGTGCTTTTGATAAGCTCAAAACCAAAAACTTGAAACTCACAAGTATTGAAAATTATAACTTTATAATGCTTGAATTGATCCCAATCTTTAATATATCTAACTCTTGCTAAGGTAACATGGGGATGAAAAGGATTACTTTTTTGAAAACCCAGTTTATTACAATTTGATTCAATTGTATTTTGTAATTCTAATAATTGTTTTGACTGAGCACCTATCCAAATTACTCTTGGCTTTCCTTTTATTGGAAAACTTCCCAGATTATCTAATGTGACAGAAAACCTCCTAAATTTAATACTACTTAAGGATCTAACAAGTTCATTAAGTTGACTATCTTTAACATCTCCAAGAAATTTTAATGTAATGTGAAACTCCTTTGTTAACTTTAAGTTTGCTCCAGATAACTGCTCTTGAACAGCTTTGAACTCATCTTGAAAAGGAGTTTGCACTGCAATAAATAATCTCATATATTCAAACAATAAACTATTTTATTTAAATTTACTGTTCTAGTTCTTCACCAAAGTCTTCTGAATCTTCAGGTTCAGGTTCTTGGGCAACTTCTTCCTCTTGAGTTTCTTGCTCAACAAGCGTTTCTTCGGCAGGTTCTTCTGATGCAACAGATTCTTGTGCAGCTCCGATTGACTCAGCAAAGCCAACTCTTCGAAGGACTCTTGTTATTCTAACTCTAATCTCATCTCCTTCTTTTGTACCAGGTACAAACAAAACAAATCCATCTACTCTGGCAATTCCATCGCCTTTTTCGCCTACACTTTCTATTTTTACATCTATTTCTTGCCCCTCTTTTACTGGAGCCATTCTTCCGAAATCATTTCCATACATATATTTTCACCTTCTATCTTTAAATTAGAAATAGTATTTACTACTCTAACTTATTACTAATAAAATATATTGATATTTATAAATTTAATGAAAAAAATTAAATATCCACTAAACCTCCCTTTTCAATGAAGAATGAACACTCACCTTCTGGAAGATTTGGACTGTCAACAAGCTTTGCAACTCTGCTTCCTTTTTTACCTTTTCTTAAGTAAATTCTGAAAGTAGATGCATGTGCAACAATATGTCCGCCAATGGCTTTAGTTGGATCTCCAAAAAACATATCTGGTCTAGATAATACTTGATTAGTTACATACACACAAACATTATAATTTCCAGCAATATTTAGAAGTGTCCTCATATGCTTGTTTAGCTTTTGTTGTCTTTCAGCTAATGCTCCTCTTCCAATGAATTCTGCTCTAAAGTGACCTGTGAGCGAATCAACCATCACTAATTTGATGTTTTCACCGTTTCTGATTAACTCTTCTGCTTTTTCTGCAAGCAGCATCTGGTGATCAGAATTAAATGCTCTAGCAACTCTTATGTTCTTTAAAATTTTGTCCGGTTCAAGACCTGCACTTTCAGCTATTTCTACAATCCTTTCTGGTCTAAATGTATTTTCAGTATCTATGAAAATTACTAATGCATCTGGATCACTTTTCTGAACATTTACAGCCATGATATGACTCAATTGTGTTTTTCCAGAACCAAATTCACCAAAACATTCAGTTATTGCACCTGTTTCAAAACCACCACCAACCAAAACATCAAATGATTCTGATCCTGTAGTAATTTTTTGAACATTTTCCCTTTTCTTTAATAATTGATCTCCAGATTCAAATCCCATATCCATTGAGTTTCTGGCGGCATGAATAACTTTTCTTGCCACACTCTCACTCATACCTGTTGATTCCATCAACTCACCTGGGCTTGCAACTGCAATGCTCATAAGAGTTGAAAAGCCAGTGCTCTCAAGCTTTTCTGCTGTTGCAGCTCCTACTCCTGGCAAGTCTTGTACTGAACTTATTTCTTTTTTTGACATATGATCACCTTTTGTTAGTTTTTGTTTTCTGATTTATTAGTGTTATCAAAGTGTTACCGAAAAAATAAAAAAAATAAAAAACTAAGCTTTGTATTCATGGTCACTTCCATCTCTAAGAACTATATGCTCATAGGCTTTGTTTAATACTAAAACTGCCTTTGGTAAGTCACTAGTTCTCAAAGAATTAGTTGATTGCCACTTTCCATCTTTATCCTGGTAACGTCTCTGCAAAGAAACTGTATTATATTCTGCAGTTTCTCCAGTTTTTTTAGTTGTTGTGTTCTTCCATACAGTGGCATTTATTACCCCTGTTGAAAACCTTTTTTCAGGTGTATTTTTTTCTTCCATATTTACCAACCTCCTTGCTATTCGCTTTTTATTTCAACCCCCTTATATTATGGTCCCAGATAATTTTCTGAGACCCAGGGGCAGATTGGTTAGGCACATTGCCTATGGATAGTAATCTCTAATAGATTTATATACCTTACGCGTGAATGTCCAGTGGGTTTTTTGTTCTGTCCAGTGCACTTTGTAATCAAGAGCAGTGGACTTTTGGTCATGTCCAGTTAGTTTTTTCCATCTGAACTTTTTTCCAAAACAGATCCTTCTACAGCTTTACTCTCTGTTTTAGGATCTTTGACTGATTCTTCTTTTTTTGACTGATTATTAAGATTCCTCAGTTCTGCTTCTGGATCTGGATTTGTATCAACATATCTTGAAATAATCTCCAATCTGTCGAACATTTGGTTTCTAACAACCCTTCCGTTTAATTTGATAATATTTCCAAGAACATCCATCTTTGCACTTTCAAATTCTTCAGGATTATCCTTATACTTTAACATCTTGTCTTCATCAGCACCAAGTAAGGTTCTTGCTTGATCTCTGAAAAAAACTGCTCTTATGTTTTCAGTACCATCATCCAAAAACGCATTTAGAACATAACCTAATTTGGGTGTGATCTTTCCATGACCATCACAAGCAAAAGAACCGTCTTTTAACTGGACTTTTTTATTACATTCAGGACAAGTTTCATAGTATCTTGGTTCAAAAATCTGAACAATTGTTGCTAGCAATTCAACATCATTCATATTCTCTTTCAGTTCATTTATTTTCTTTCTATCTGTGGTCTGCTTAACACCTTCAATTGTCAATCCTGTTGGATTTACCGCCAGATTCCCTTTTGTTCCAAGGTGAAGCTCTTTTTGATTATTACGTTCTTTTACATAACTTCCCATGACTTTGATAGTATGACCTTGTTTAATATTTTCAACTTTGTCTGCATGTTCTCCCCAAAGAACTAATCGTGTGCTTCCGGTTTCATCAGCAATAACCAGATTAGCTACTTTTCCTGATCTTCCTTCAACTTCAAATTCTCTAGCAGGATAAACTTGCATTACTTTCCCAGCTGTTTCCACATCTCTCATACCAGTAACAATATTCTTGATTTGTAGCTTTCCTGAAACTTGCTCTAGTAGTTTAATACCAAGTTGATTAGCTACAATGTGTGCAGCTCCTTCCTTACTAATTAATCCAGAAAGCTGTTTTAATTTTGTGTCTATCTTATTTTCAATTTCTGCTTTGCTTAATTCTGATTTTTCTACTATTTTTTCAATAATTTCTTCATAACCAAGTTTTATCATAAAATCCCCTCAATTAGCAGAAACAAATATCGGTTTATATATTTTTAGATTTTGTTTCCAAAAGTTTTTGGCATAAATCAGTTTAAAATGTGAAGAGCAAACCTATACTTTATCGGTTTAACAGAAACAGTTTCTTCTTGTGAATCATAATATTGAATCTCTTGCTTGCTTTCTACTTCATATGCGTAGTAATTATTCTCATATTCGATTAAGTTCCAGTCATCGGGTAAATTAGATATAATACATGAATACATATTAGGTGGGCCACCAGGAGTTCCAACCCAGAATTTACACAGATTTACTTCCTGTAAAAATAATTCTTTGTCTTCCCATATTTTACCATACTCCTCAAAGTCGTATTCCAGCTCAACTTTAAAACTTGGATATATTGAATAAACACCTTTTGCATTATCTGGAATATCTCCCGTTGTCTTGGGACCACTTTGTCCAACAAGTTTGGAATTGTCACAAACATTTAGTGAGCAGTAGGTAGGATCACTATAGAAACTAAAAAACATGCTTGCTGGAGTAAAGCAAGATCTGCCTACTGGCAGGCCAGTATAGCTATCTACCCAACCAATTGAACTAGCAAACACTTGCTCACCAGAATCGTCAGGTATAAACTCTGTAAAACATCTGTCCATCCAAAAAGGATCTGGATTATTAACTTCTCCTTTTCCAATATATACTGCAGTATGACCCTCTTCTTCTCCTTTTTCTCCGGGATAGGTTACTGAAACAAAACTTCCAGGTTCTAATCTATTTTTTTCTATCTCTTTTGTTAAGTCATACACATTTCCATGCTCACAAAATCTTTTTGCAGGTCCGCTGATTTTAGGCTGAGGTGTATTTATTTGTGTTAGTGCAAAGTTATTAAAATCAACAGAATTAAGACCTTTTTCACAATAAACCATATCTGGATCCCCTCTCTCAACGTAAGGACAATTTCTTTCTACAGCTCTGATTGCAGCTTTGGTTACTTCTTCACAGATATTTTCATCAGGAGTTTCAATTGAGGTTGTGTACTCGATTTCATTACCCGCAACGAAAAGATATTCTTTATCATCTTCATCCACTTCTTCTTTGAGGATAATTATGTTTGTCATGTTTTTTGGTTTTGCAATAAACCATTTTTCATCAAATTCTAGATTATACTCTAATTCTAACTCTTCTTGAAAACTTAAGATATATGGAATTAGATTATTGTTAAAAACAAATTCAAATTCAGCAACAGGATCTGGTTTGCACTCTTTTCCAAGAAGATTCCATAGATTATAATCTTTAAATTTTCCACATTCGGATTCAGCTGCAATCCCTCCCATCTCTGCAAGATCTTGGACTGTTTGCTCAGCTGCATATTTACCTGCAAGTTCTGTGTACAAAATGAAACCTTCTCCTTTACTATAAGCTTCAAACAATTCTAATTGTTCATCTCCTATCTCTTTTTCAATAAGATCCTTTGAAATTAGAATCTGGTAGCTCCACACAAGTGCAGCAATAGCTATAATAATAATCAAGGCTGGAAATGCTGATCCTTTTTTATTCATCTAAGCATCCCCCTCTTTTTGTAGAAGAATCACATCAACTTTGTCAGGTGAATCTGAGTAAAACAAAGGAATACTGATCTTCCCAAAATTTGCATTCATTAAATCTTCAGAACTTATTGGACTACTAGAACATGATTCTGATCTTATTATTTTAAGTATGCTTTTCTTATTGATAATTGTTAATTGAGAACATTTGTTAGCTCCAAGTTCATCATAATATCCAAAAGTATCTTTGGTTACTATTTCTAGTTCATCATAATTATCATTTTCTACTGAATCTGCAATAAGCTTGGCAATCAAAACTATTTCACCTTCAATCTCCACTTCTGTTCGAAGGAAGTTTAACAAATTTTGATTCTGTTTTATTGAACTATCAAAATCACTAACTAGCTCATATTCTCTAGAATATTGATTACCACAACCTCTAAAATGCATTGAAAAAATTATAAAAAATAAAAGGAAAATGATTACATAAATACCTAAAGCTATGAAATCAGCAAGATAGTCAGTGTAAAATCCTCTTTTGTTCATTTTAACTGCTTGGCATTAATAATTTAATATGAATTATTCCAGGTTCCATTACATCATCGTTTTTTATTAATATGTATCTTAATTCTTCAAATTTAATTACTGAACCAGAACCACTGAATCCTAGTCTTGGTTCTAGTAGTTCATAACCTTCTTTGTTGTAAAAAATCTGATGTTCAGAACTGTCCTCTTTTTTTATTAAAGTGATCTGGGCTGCTGCAAAATCATTGGTCTCTCCAAAATAAGCGCAGTCATCCGCAACTTTGCTTGTGAACTTAAATGGATCAATAACCCCTGGTAATGGTCTGTCCAGTTCCAAGTCATAATATGAAAAACAATTATTTGAAAACAAAAAATTATTGATTAGTATACTAGATTGTGCTTCTTGGATGTTAATGTTTACCATTAGCATGCTTCGTACAAGAAACACAATGCTAAGAGCAACAAACAGTGTAAAAATATATCTAAATATCCTCCATACTTGGTTAAATGTTAAAGTACCAGATTCATCATCCATTTATTTCTAGTGCCTCTTCTTTTGCAAAAAACAATTGATCATTATTCTCGGGACCATATTCTATGTCATTGTCAATTTCTATAGCATACCAGTATCTATTTGGAACAGTAGCCTCTTCACCAAGATCCCATACTCTTACTGTATTCTCACTGATTCCAATAGTAAAATTGGTTATGTTTTCTGGGTATTCATAATTAAGCAGATGCGGACTTGCAATAACTGTTTCAATCATAAGCGAGATATCTCTAGTAAGGTAATTTTTCTCAAATATTGTGTTATCTTTAACACTCCTCACAAATCCAAAAATCGCCATAAAAAAGAAAAATGCAACAGCAACATCAAGGATTAGCATAAAGGTCTCATTAGTCATACCTTTTTTATTCAACCTCTTTTTTCTCATTAGAAAGAATCTAGAAACAGTTATTTATAATATTTTTGAAAAAGCACTTAATTTAACTAGTTATTCTTCAATAGAACGAGACTCTGCGTCTTTTTCTTTTCCAAGGTAGACAAAAATTTTACCACTTGTATCTTTTGTTCTTTGAATATAGATGTTCTGAGTTTCCCAGTTTTGTTCATCAATTCCTTTTCCACCGTTTATTTGTAGGCAATGTGCATTTTTTCCAGTAGCAGGATCAATTTTACTCATTTCCTCTCCTTCATATGGATTTAAAACACCTGGTTTTCCCCCAATAAAATAATCTACTCCTTTATATGGTACACACAACTTTTCTTCACACATCTTCTCATCTTCATTTTCACATAAACATAAGCAAGCCTTTTTTCTGCAAACACCCGGTGGTTCAATAAATTCATCACCTTTGATGCAATCATTTACTTCTTTATCTTTATTAAATCCAATAAGCATATATTTTGTTCCAATTGTGTAAACAATAGTTCTCTCTGAATGATCTGACTCTAATAAAATTTCAATGTCTTGGCTAAGTCTACTAAAACTATCTGGTGATGCAAGTGCATAAACCTCTTGGACTATTCCTGGGTTTATTCTGGGAAGTAATGTATCCACACTACGTTGATAAATCACAACTAGACCCAAAATAACAATGATAACCATAACTAAACCAATAAGTGCTCGAATAATACTGTTCCCTTTTTTATTCAGTTTTTCCAACAACAAAATTCATCAGCTCCACAACCACCAAATGCAGGTACACAGTTTAGATTATCCCTTGAATCCCCAAGAGCATAGCATTGACCAGTTCCATCTCCCATTGCTGGACAATCAGTTAGTCCATGAATATCATCACTTGTTTTTCCAAACCAATTAGTAAATACTCCAATTATAACAAACAAAACCACAATGCATATTGCGGCAATTATTATTGTGTTTAATGACAGTTCCATTCCTTTTTTTTTCATAGTATCTCCTTTATTCAATATTAATAAAAATAACGTTTCCATCAGCTGTCTCTGGTGAGCCTTTCATTTTAATGCTAGCAGGTTGTTGGGCTACCCTTAGGCCTTTGGGAATTTCATTCCAATTTTTTCCAACAGCACATCTACCCATCAGAACAGTGCCAATTGGTTTACTATCTGCTGGATTACCTGTGTGAATCTCATAATCTAAAGATTCACCTCTCTGTAGTCTATTTTTTTCGGTTGTGAAAATATCATGACTATAGATTAATTTAACATCAAATTCTTGGCAAAGACTTACCTTTTGACAATCCTTCTTACCAATTCCACCACAAAGACATAAGCAGTTTTTGCCAGCACACTCAGGTGGCATTAACACTTTTGAAGATCCAAAACCACACAGTAATCTTTTTGTATCCTCTCCGTTAAATGCAACGATCATGTGATCTTTGTGTAGCCAGAAATGTGGGAATATTTTTTCTTTATCTCCAGCTATAAGAAGATTATAACCAATGTAATTATCAATAAGTCCAGTAAAATCAGTAAATGTAGTAAAATCCATTCCTTGTATAAAAGTAACAAGCTTTTTATCATAATCAATCTCACCCATCCCATCTTCAGTGACTTTCAACGTGATTGTATGATCTCTATACGTAGGGAGTTCATATTCTAGCCTGTGAATACCTTGATTTTCTTTTTTACCTGAAAGATCAATAGGTTCTTTTATTCCAGAAGTATCATTATAATATAAGTCAAAATCTAGTTTCTCATCATTTACCAGGACCCACTCAATAATTACATCTCTTCCAAAGCCTCGCTCAACTGTGAATTTTTGAATTGGACTATTTGTATCATCTGTAGGTAATCCAATGAGTTTCCTGAATATTGTGGGAATGTCATCTACTTCTCCTCGAATTGGGTATATAATCACTGCAATAATAATCAACATAACAACAACTCCTATTGCAGCTTCAATTATGTTTCTAAGCGATAATCCCATTTTATCTGAACCTCAAAAAGCTTGTTAGATCTTTCCATAAATCTTTTATTGAATCTCTCATAAAGTAGATTATTCCAATTAATACTAATAATAACAATAAGATTAATGCAATATTAATCAACTTAGACCATACTAACTGTCCTTTTTTCCTCATTTTGTATATTTTTGATTAATTAGTTTAAATTATTTTTGCATAACTTGTAGTGGTGTAGATTTTGCTTCCAATCTTGTACATCCTAATGAATTTAGATTATCATAATCTCCAAGATAGACATATGCATTGTATTCAGCACTTTTATCAGCGCCTATCATATAACCAGATCCAGCGCCCGCCCCTAATCCTAATATGACAAATGTTGCACCACAAACTGGAGCAGTAAGGCCACAAGTAACTAATCCTACAACAGTTCCAGCTGCAATACCTGCCCCTCCCATTTTTAGAGTCTCAACTTTTTTTGTTTGGTAGACCCATTTCCAGGCACCAGGATATGCATCTTTGTCCATAAAGAAAATAACAGCTAAAGGATCTGATGTGGTAAAGCGGTCATATGATTCAAATTCAGAATTAAGGTAGTGGTCAGTCTCAAAGCTTTCTATATCAGTTCCATAAAAATACTCCCAATATGTATCTTCTCTTGTTGGAATTTTGGTTTCTCTCAAAAATAACATGAACTGGTTGATCTTAACATCCTCTTCAAAGGTTAACCTAGAACAAACTGCACAATAAGCACCATCCTTTGTTTCAAATAACTCCTTTTCACCTTCAAGATACATATCCCAACAATCGTACATCTTGTTGGCAATTATTCTCTTAACAACTTCTGGATCATCTTCATCATAATTGATGTATTCTGTTGAGCATTCTATTTGAGCAGCATTACCATATGGATCAAACAAACCCTCAATTTCTTCTTTTAGCTTGTTTGAACTCATCTGAATGCTTGATTTACATATTTCCTTGTTGGCAATTTCATTACCTGAAACAATAGTGTCCTTAAAGAAAAACATAATCACAACAGTTACAATTAGTGCAAATATTATCCAGCCAAGAGTACTCATTGACATGGCTCTTTTTGACATTTATGCCACCACCAAATATGTTCCAATAAACATAATGACTGCAATTCCCAGTCTAAACATCAAATTCTGTTCATTAAAAAACTTCCCACCAAGCAGAACTACAAACAAGGTTGATAAAGTTAATATTGGCGTTACAAGTGAAACAAAAGTCATTGAAACAGCTTTGATTGCTAAAAACCAGGATACTACAGATAAGAATGAAATAAAAAATACAAGAAATTTTTCATCTTTAATGCATTTGATAACCTCTTTAAATCCGTGTTTGTAAGTATGATATACGTTTAGATTAATAGTTACAAAAAACCAAATCAATGAACCATATGTGAATATATTCATTTCTCCTGTGAAAAATTTGTCAAAAACAGATCCAATACTGAAAATAAAAATTGCTATAATATAATAAAGACTATACTTATCCTTAAGCAGGTTTTTTAGAGGCTGAATAATGTTTGAAAAATGGTGATCTGCCTGAAGTACATATGCTGAAATAAAAATAACTCCAATTCCAATCATTTGAGTTAAAGTTAGGGATTCTCCTAGAAATATAACTGCAATTAAAGCAACAAAAGCAGGCTTGATATTTGACAAAGGTGCTATTAATGAAATCTCTCCGTGTCTAAAAGCTTTTGATGCAAGGAGTATACCAATTGCTGATATAAATGAGTTAAAATATATCAAGTACAATAATTTGAAATCAAAATTAAAATCTAAAAAAGGAATAATAAATATGCAGAACACTGAATTTAGTAATAGTCTTGTTGATTCAAAATTTAGTGCGTGTTCATGACATAAGGCCTTTTTTCTTAGTATAGTAAATAAAGTAGCAAAGATTACAGACATCAATGCATAAGCATACCATGGTATCATTTTAATTCATCACAATTGTACATTTTTCAGATAAGTCATAATAAGGAACTATTTCAATCTCTTGATCATCATAAGTGCCGTGCATAAAAGTTGATTTCCAAATAACTGCTAATGGTGCTGATGTGTCATAAACATCATCTAGCTTTGTGAACTCTTCCATTTCATCTGAGTCTGGATTTCTTGAGTACAGATGTTGAAAATAAGTTTTATCTTTTGTTGTTGGTTTATTCCTAACCATCCAAAGATCCAAACCTTGGATTGGACTAATATCTTCAAAATCAATGATGTTGCAAATTAAACAGTAGCTTCCAACACCTGTAGTTACTAAAGGAGTACTTGGATAAGGTTGGTTTTCTCCTGCTCCAACAGTATACCAACATTGCACCACCTTGTTAGCCATTTTTCTTTTAACAAGATTTTCATAATTATCAGCATCACTCCCTGTAAAATCTTCTTTACTAATTGTATCTCTAGCTGCAAGACAATCAAAATCCGGAATCTTTTCTTTTCCTATAAGTTTATCTTTTGTTGAGGTTGCAATACTAAACGAACATGCCTGATTCATGATGAAATCATCAGCATCGCTGGCCATTTGCTTATTTAGTGATACAAGTACAAATCCTCCAATCAAGGCTAATATAATAGAAGCCAAAACAGCCAAAGACATTGATCCTTTTTTCATTTTGGTATTATGGATGAATAATCTTATCCAAACCTCCTTTAAAAAATAAAAACAGTAATAACATACCCAAAAGAGATAATATAACAATGATAAGTGTCATGATTGATTGTTTATGACCTTCTCCTCTTTTATTCATAATATTAAACCATTTTTAAGGATATATAAGTTTTTCTAATAATACTAATACAGAATGGCTAGCTGTACCTGGCCTGTTCGTGAGCCAGTTTATTTGATGTTTAATGATTTTGAATTCAAACCTAGATTCAATCTGATAAACTGTTCTTTTTTGTCTCTTACGATGAGTCAAGTCTCACTCACTCAAATCTGGCCAAGGTGCAGCTATCTTATCTTATTGATATTTACTAAAACCATAACCTTTTTAAGCAAAACATTACTCCTAGTTGATATGGCAAATAATGATTTAACATGTGCATCATGTGGCATTAGAGTTACTAATGATCAGGCAACTGTTAGTTTTCCCTGCCCAAATTGTGCAAAAACAACTATTACAAGATGTAAGCATTGCAGAGAAAAGGCTAGCAGATACAAATGTACTGAATGTGGATTTGAGGGACCTAATTAAAATGGCAGATGTGATCATAACTCTTAAGGTAATGCCAGAATCTCTTGAAACTGATTTGGATGAACTCCAAACTCAAATAAAGCAGAAGATTGAAGCTTTTGAAGGGGAAGTTGGAAAAGTGGAGATTCAACCAGTTGCATTTGGTTTGAAATCATTGAACATTTTCTTTGTTCGAGATGAATCAAAAGGTTCAGTAGACAATCTTGAAGCAGAAGTTGAAGCTATGGAGAATGTAGCATCAGTTGAAGTGACAGATGTTAGAAGAGCTATTGGTTAATTCTTATAATCATATTTTTATCAGTTTATTTTATATATAGAGTTTGATTATCTATTCTTATGAAAGTACAAGCAGAAATTTTCAATGATCTCTATTTAGGATTCAGAAGAACTCCTAATTGGGAGAATGATCCAAGTCAATTATTTAATGATATTACTAGTCTCGTAGTTTTTGGGTTGTCAGAATGCATTTGGAGATGCTGTCATTGTGCAATTGATTATGATTTTTTTGAAAATGGAGAAGGTGCAACAGTTATGGATGAGGATGTAGCCTTATCTTTGGTTGAAATGGTACCAAAACTTCAACAAACCACAGCAGCTGGAACTGAATTTCCATTGCTAGATGAAAGCATTCGAACAAATGCAATTAGTAATAAACTAATTCCAAAAAAAATTAATAAAAAATTACATGGAATTGATTATGCAGAACAGTTGCTTGGTGATATGGTAGATCATGTGTGGAGAGACTGGGGGATTATTGGACAAATGCTTCCAAAAATCCGAGCTACAAAACATGAACGGTTTGTTCGAGTCCCGACAAATGGCTGGGTATTTCCATGGCTTTGGCATGAAGGAATAGACATTTTTGATAGTTATTCAGATGATGATTTAAGACAATCTTTGTTATATCAGACTTTGGAGAAATATATTGGAGTTACTTTTGTAGTATCCATAGGTCCATTTAATCATGTTGAATATATCAAAAGAAATGTTGGAAATAAAGAGCAGTTGACAATGGAGCGAAGAATAACAGAGTTTAATGAAGTCGCTGCTTTAATTAAAGAAGATTATCAAGATATTCAAGGTAAACCTGAGGGTGCAGTAACACTTGGATTAGGTTATATTTTTACCCATGCTCAACCAAGTGGTGTTAAGATTGATGATATTGATTGGGATCAAGTTGATAAAGAAATGGGTGAATTTTGGGGAATTGAAAATCCTCCTTCTAATCTATTAGATAGAAATGAGGTTGTGCAGTTCATAAGGTCATGGGGGTACGATTATGAACTTGAAAAGCAGGAAGTGTATTTTGAGGGAGAAGCAAAACAGTTTCCTTGGGCTTATAAAGGACACAGAACCACAAAATTGGGACCTCATGAGTCTTATCTAGTTGAGTTATATGCAGTACCTGTTGCTGATGGAAAAACAGTTTGGTTTTTTGACAATACTGTTGACATGTATGGACCGTGTAAAGAGAATGCACATTTTGCATTAAGATTTAATTAAGGTTGTTGTTTAGATCTAACTCCCCAACCTAGAAAATGAGTCCTTGTTACATCTTTACTTAAGACTGATTCAATCTTTGGTATAGATTTACCTGTTTTTTTTGCTAGTTTATGTAAGTCCCAAAAACCAACAGCATCAATCTTGCACTCTTCATTGATTAGGGTAATTAGATTATGAAGTTCTGTATTACTAATGTTATGTCTTTTGTACATCTTGCTGACAAGTTTTGGATCCCATAATTGACCAACCCACAATGGACCAGTATAATCATATCCTTTCTTGAGATTTTGGTCTGATACTTCTCGGTCAAGAGTTTTTGGATTATGTAAAAGGTATTTGTGTTGTTTCAAAATATTATCAGCTTTGATCCTTCCTTTTTCACATTTGAAAAAAACACGATAATAATGTTGATGAGTATAAGAAAACACAGGGACAAGTGCCTTTTCAAATGCTGCTCCAATTAATTGAACTTTTCTTATCAAAATTCTAATTCCACTCTCATGCATGAATTCATTTTTTAGTGGTTTTGCCCAATACTTACGTTTGCATGCTTTTGGAGAGGATCCAGATAAAGCACTTGTGTCAGTGGCAGTAACTGCTAAGATTCCGCCTCTACCTAATCTAATAATTGAACTCTCCAAAAATGGATTTGGACTTCCAAATGGATCAACATCAATGTAATCAAAACCTTTGCTCTGCAGTAAAAATAAGTTTGCATCCTTATTTTCAAGTTCAAAACCTTTTAAATTATTTAACTTAAGATTATGTTTAATAAGCTCAATTGATTTAGGACTATAATCATTAAAGACAATTCTCTTTACAATATTTTTCTTCAGTTCAAGCAAAAACCTAATTCCTCTTACTCCTGATCCTGCAAGAGGCAATGCAATCTGCATATCCTTCATACTTGAAGAATTTAATAATAACACAGAAACATCTCTATTTAATTTCATTACAGGATTGTAAAAAACCTCTAATTTTTTTGAGATTTTTCCTTTGTGAACATTTAATTTTGCTTTACCTTCTTGTATCATAAGGAAAAGTATCCTTTAATAGAATAAAAACCTTCCTACAACTTCTTTCGAATTCTTCTAATTGACTTTTGTTGCTCTCTAGCCCACCTAATGGTATTCTTAACTCTTTCTTCCATGTCATTCAAATATTTTCTTTCATCATGGATTATTTTCTTAGCTTCTTTTGCAATACTTTCTGTATCTTCTAATCTTTTTAGATGAGAAATTCTTTTTTCTAGGTGCTTGGTTCGATTTTCCATGTCATGGAGTTTGTTAATATCTAATCTTATTGTGTGTTGCTTAGATTTTATTCTTCTATAACTTCGTAGAATTCTGTCCAAGTTTCTATGAAAATCTTTCATTGTTTAACCATTAACCATAATAAGATGGTTTTTCTTCTTTCATTTCTTTGCCACGTGCTGATCTAAATGCTGTTCCAAACTCTTCATAAGCCTTTTGAATATCTTTTGTTATTGATGGTTTAACTTTAACCATTGCCTCTTTAAAATGTTTTGCTTGTACATGCTTAGTTTTAATATCTTCTCTTAAAGCAAGAATTGCAGCTTCTCTGCAAATTGCTTCAATATCTGCCCCAGCATAACCTTGAGTTTTTTCAGCTAAATCACTCACTTTTACACCTTTAAGTGGCATTCCTTTTGTATGAACTTTAAATATTTCCTCTCTAGCTTTTTTGTCAGGAGTTGGTGTAAGGATTAACCTGTCAAATCTTCCAGGTCGAAGTAAAGCAGTATCAATAATATCTGGTCTATTGGTTGCAGCAATAACAACAACATCATTAAGATCTACCAGACCATCCATTTCAGTTAATATTTGATTAACAACTCTTTCTGTCACAGGATTATCTGATCTTGTACCTCTTCTTGGAACTAATGAATCCAATTCATCAAAGAAAATAATTGTTGGTGCAGTTTGTCTTGCTTTTTCAAAAACTTTTCTAACAGCTTTTTCACTCTCTCCAACCCACTTGCTTAATAATTCAGGACCTTTAACTAAAATAAAATTCGCTTCTGATTCAGTAGCAACAGCCTTAGCCAACAATGTTTTACCAGTTCCAGGTGCACCATATAACAAAATACCTTTTGGAGGTTTAACTCCAAGCCTTTTGAATGCTTGTGGGTTTTTTAATGGCCATTCCACAGCTTCTATTAACTCTTGCTGCACATTTTTTAATCCGCCAACGTCAGTCCACTTGACATTAGGAACCTCAACTAATACCTCTCTCATAGCACTTGGTCTAACAACTTTTAATGCTTCCTTGAAATCTTTATGTTTAACTCTTAATTTTTCAAGTACTTCTGTTGGAATTGGTTCTTCTTCCTTAAACTGTAATTTAGGTAGTAATCTTCTTAAAACAATCATGGCAGCTTCCTTGGCGAGTGATGCAAGATCAGCACCAACAAAACCATGAGTTACTTTTGCTAATTGTTTTAAATTTACATCTTCTGCAAGCGGCATACCTCTTGTGTGAATCTTTAAAATGTTCAATCTGCCTTCTTTTCCAGGAACCCCAATCTCAAGTTCTCGATCAAACCTACCTGGTCTTCTTAGGGCAGAATCTAATAAATTTGGAACATTTGTTGCAGCAATAACAATAACTTTTCCTCTGGATTTTAAACCATCCATCAAGGCTAGCATCTGAGCTACAACTCTTCTTTCAACTTCTCCTTGAACTTCCTCTCTTTTCGCTGCAATAGCATCAATTTCATCAATAAAAATAATTGAAGGTGCATTTTTTTCAGCTTCTTCAAACTTTTTTCTCAAATTCTGTTCGCTTTGGCCATAATATTTACTCATTATTTCCGGGCCATTAATTAGAATAAAATGTGAATTTGTTTCAGAGGCAACAGCTTTTGCTAATAAAGTCTTACCTGTTCCAGGTGGTCCTTGAAGTAAAACACCTTTTGGAGGTTCAATACCTAATCTTTCAAAAATTTCAGGATGCTTTAAAGGAAGTTCAACCATTTCCCTTATTTTAATAATCTCTTCTTCTAGTCCTCCAATATCTTCATATGTGGCTTCAAGTACACTATCCTCTGCAACCTCAATAGCTTCAGGATTAAAAACAACTTCTGTTAGATCTGAAATTATTACAGCTTTTTTTGGCTGTGTATCTACTACTCTAAATTTTAAATCACCAAATCCAAATCCTAACAACTCATTTGGAATATTAAACACATCTTCAAACATAGAACTTTCAGATAATGTATTACGCCTGCTCTTGGATCCACCTAAACTTACAATATCTCCCTTAATTACAGCTCTTCCCATCAGCCCTCTTTTAAATATCTCTGATGAAGCTCTAACTAAAATTCCTTTTCGGTCTGGGGCGATTATAACTTTTTTAGCTTCTTTTACCTCAGCTTTGTTAACTTGGACAATCTCACCAATACCTGCTTTTGCGTTTCTTCTGATGATTCCATCCATTCTAATAATATCAAGACCAATATCACCCGGATAAGCTCGGTCAACAATCGCAACAGTCATCCGCTCTCCAGAAATCTCAACAATATCGCCTGGCCTAACACCAATATCATGCATATTAGTAGTATCAATTCTAACAATTCCCTTGTTTACATCATCCTGAATTGCTTCTGCAACTTTTAATTTTTTACTTGTCATAGCTAGTTGTAATATCTTTTAATAAATAAATCTTTTGTAGAAGAGTATATTCAATACTCCTATCATCCAATATAATTTTGGCTTCTTGATTCTACTTTAGGTAGAGGGATTGGAGGCGGCAGATTTATTTCTTTACTTAGCATAATTGCCTGGATATTGCTTTTTGTTAAAGCAGCATTTAAAACAGGTTGCACAAGCTCTTTTGCTACTTTTTTCTCAGCTTTCCAATCCTTTTCAGCTTGTTTAATTGTTTTTTCATCAGCTAAAAATAAAACTTCTCCAAATATGTTTATAGATGCAATATTTGGGCTATAATCTGAAACATACTCAAAAGTAAACTTTAATCCGTTTTCTTTAACATTACCCAAAGCTAACTCGGTCTTCTCCACTTTTTTAATACGAATATTATTTTTTATGTTAAGTTTACCCTTAGCTTGGTTCTTTTTTTCAACGTTTATTTTTGTAAAACTCATACCCACAACAGCCATTAAAATCACCGATTCTAGCAAATGTTCCAAGCTTTATAAATTTATCGTCTTCTGTAATTTCGGATTGTTTCTAGAAAGCTTTAAATAGCTGTAAATCAGTATCTAGAGTATGGCATTTAGTAAGAATTTTCCAAGAACTGTTAAAGGCACAACCTACCCAATTTGGGAAGAGATATTTCTTACAGATGAGGAAGAAAGTAAGGAAGAGAAGAAAGCCAGACAAGAAAATATTAATCTAATGAAAGAATGTATTGATGATACTAAAAGTATTTTTAAGAATAAAGATTTAAAACAATATCAATCGGATTTAATCAATATTGCAATTGCATTATTTGAAAAAAGGGCTTCTCATACCGTATATTGGAAAGAAAGCAAAGCAAAAGAAAAATTTGATAAATTGTTTGGCAATAAGTAGTTACTTTAGCTTTGCTTGTGTTGGACCATATGTCATAGATACAAGGGAGGAAACAAACATAATTCCAAAAACCAGCATTAATGTAAAACCCCATGTTTTACTGTATTTAAAAACATATAATCCCGACACCATCAATCCAATAATCGAACCTGCCATAAATCCGCCTGATAAAGGAGCAATCTTATTCATTTAAAACACCTCTTTTTATTAACTTGGTAATAATTGTTTATATACTTTGCTGAACTTAGTCTCTTAACATGAATTTTTCTAAGTGTTTTTTAGCCTTTATTCTTTCTTTTTGATGATTTGTTAGGAATTTGTTCAGCTTGTCAATTAACATTTGTTTAAGCTCACCAGATAGTAAATCCCCGTTTTTATAACTGTGATAAACTTCTTCTAATTTTTTGTCGCTTTTTTCAAACACAGAAAGCCATTGATAAGAATAATCCACATCAGGATTACCTCCTAATTCTCTATGCTTCTTGAGGGTATCTTGTCCACCTGAGAAAGCATACTTCATAATCTTTTTCTTAACTTCTTGGGGAGTATCTGTTGTAAATATTGCCGTATGTTTTTGTGAGGCAGACATTTTTTCTTTAGAAGTTCCAAGCCCTGGTAAAAACCTGTTGTGAATTTGTGCTGGTTTATAGTATCCCAATTTTGGAGCAACCTCTCTTGCAATACCTCTCCAATATGCATCTTGATCTATTGCTGCGGGAATAAGAACTGGAATATTCTTCTTTTTTAGAACGCTTGGCAGGAAACAAGGAGCAGCCTGCATACTTGTATAAAAAATAATCCCAATATTTGATTGGTTAGTAAAACCAAAAACACCTTTTGCTTGGGAATAAGTGATTCTCTTGGCAATTTTTAAGGCAATTTTATACAATGTTTTGGAATACTCTGTATTGATAATTATTTTTGTTTTTTTGGGTTTGAATCCTAATGCGATTAAGTCTAAAGCATTATCATATCCATAAGCTGTTGTTTGCTCCAATGTAAGATCTTTAACAAGGAATTTTTCATCATCAACTATCTGGAAGTAAAATTCAGATCCAAATTTATCTTGAATCCATTTTGTGAACATCCATGGAACCAAATGTCCTATGTGGGTTGTTCCAGAAGGACCTCTACCAGTGTACAAAGCAAATTTATTTCCTTTTTCATATTCATTTAGTATGAAATCCATATCTCTGTGACTAAAGAAAATCTTTCTTGTCAAAAAGTGATGTAACTCACCTACATTTGATTCAATTCGTTTAAGTAGTTTATTTGTAATCGGTTTTGTTCCAAATTCAACAATTAATCGATTATAATCAATATCTCCTTTAACTTCCCAAGGTGTTACAACAAATTCTTGGCCCAAGGATTCTTCAATTTCCTTAACTTTGAAAGTCTCAATTGTTGATTTTTTTTGAGATATTCCTTTCAGGTATTTTACAAGTGTATTTATCATTGATTTGCTTTCAGAGTCTGTGACTTTTCCAAAAAACCAAAAAAAGTAAACTGTGTTCTTTGTCTTATCAGTTATCTTTGTGGCATTATCCTGGCCATACAACAGACTAGTAATACAAATGTTGTTTTGTTTTAGAATAATATCATTAGGAACCAAATCTTGCTTCTTATTTGCAATGTTAGTAAAAGGCTCATCTCCATCAGTAATATCAAAAATGAGTGTATCTTTGATTGTGTCAAGATCATGTCCAGATACTAAACAATAATGCTTCATCTCTGTTATAAACAAAATATCTTTTAAAACAGAGTCAGTAGGAATCTCTTTACCTCCTTTAATGGAGTCTAATTGATATTGAATTGGATTAGTCTTTCCAAAATTTTTAAAGAACACATTATCTTTCCTGACAATTGGTATTTTAGAGGAATCTTTGATTTTGCATATCTTTTTTTCAATTAATTTTTTCTCTTTTTCTAATGAAACATCCTTTTGTTTATTTGAAAGGTTCTGTGCTGTCACAGTAAAAAACTTTACATTTGGATACTTTGACAGTAACCTTTTAGTTAGTTTAACTTGTGTTTTCATCTTATCTTTCGGTGTTTAGGATAATATTTAAAAGTTTTGGAAATATTCATTGCTCATCCATAGCATTTCTATATGGTTTAATTATATTGTCAATCACTAATCTTCGAGCTTTTCTTCTTAGTTTTTTTCCTTTTAGTCTCCTAATATAATCCTGAGTAAAGTAATCTTTCCCAAGTATTTGCCCTGCAAGGGAAGCTACAGTTAGCAAGTACCTTGATGCGGTTTCAGGTCCCATCTGGGATCTGTTCTTAGAAATATACATTACATCATCAAAAAATATTCTCTGACCATTTGTTGTTCCCCTATGGGTTGGAACGTAATGAACCACTTTTTCTGGAACTCTTGATCCAACTGCATAAGCATCAATAAGATACCCAAAACTTAGATCCATTCCTAGTCTCTTCATAATGAGATCATATTGTTTCTCTTTGTCGGGACCAATCTTTGTTTCAATTCCAAGAGTTCTTTGAAGATACTCAACACAAGCGATCTCATGTAGTGTGTATAAATATGCTGACTGATTTTCTTGATACATTTCAGGAATTGTATCTCTAACTAGATCTTCAAGACCAAGGGAATGTATGTCTGACAATATCTCTTTAAATACTCCTTTGTACTCATCTGTATTCAGAAACTGAGAACAGGACAAAATATTTGGCTCAAACCCAAAAACTTTTTGTAGTACCTGTAAAGTTTCCAATATTGCATTATGTCCTTTTGTAACCTGTTCATTTGGTACCTAGTTAAACATGTGGAATACATCAGTTATTAGAATATGGTACTCTTTTGTACCTATTCCAGCAAAAAAGGTTGTGATAATATCAATTGGTACACCTTGGTGCCCAAAACCTAAACCAGTAAGAACTATCTTTCCTTCTAGATCTATTCCAACTGGATTTGTTTCTTTGATAAGACTGCCAAAGACAACCACCTTTTGAAGTATTTCCAAAACAATCTCTAATCATTTTTCTTTTCTCCTTCTGATTCATATCTAGTAAATGAAGTTAATTTTTTATTCAATATGAATCTATCAATTCCATTCTTAGATGCTAAAACTTTTTTTTGGTGGATATCTAGTAATTCAATTATGAAATCTGTTGTAATCTTTTTAATCTCAGATGCATTCATCTCTCCAGATTTGTATTTACCATGAATATTATTTACAAATTCAGTATTTGGGTGATGGTAATTTAACAGTTGAAAAACACTACAAATCTCTGGAATCGCACCATACTTTTTGTGATCTTCAAGTTTGTCTAAACATCCTGTAAATGCTTGATTTATCTTTTCCTGTACTTGTTTTGGTGTGTCAGACAGGAAAATCGCTGTCTCTGGTTTTGAGCCAGACATCTTCTTCTCTGGATCTCTCAAACCTTGCAAAAAATTAACTGTAATTTCTGATGGAGGAATCATACCAAATCTTTTAGCAATTTTTCTGGCAAGCAATATGTATGGATGCTGGTCAGGTCCAACTGGGATGAGTGTGTGTTTTGGACCACCAGATTCATTTAATTGAGGAAGTAAAATCTGAGCAACTTGTACAGAACCTCTGTAGGTCATTTGAGAGACATTCTTTAAAGCTCTGTCTCCAAATAATTGCTGAACAGTCTTTACTGAAATTTCTTTGCCAAGATGCATAGCAAAATTATACAATTCAGGAAAATCAGAGTCCACAAATATTTTTGTCTTTTCTGGATCAAATCCAAAGGCAATTATGTTTGGGATAATCTCTTCATAAGCCATTCTTCTGCTCTCTTTTAAACTCTCACTTTTTCCATCAGCATAAGACTCATCATTAGTCACAGGAATTATTATGTTTGCACCTATTTTCTGAAGAGAAATCAACAAGTCAAATAGTACTTTGTGACCCAGGTGAAGCTGTGAAGATGAATTTAGGCCAGAAACCACAGTGAACTCTTCATTATTCGCAATATACTTAGCAATCTTTTCAAAATCAAGATGAGCAATAACAATATCTCTATCAAATTGAATACTTTTCCCTTCAAAATATTTTTTTATTCTCGAAAATGATTCCAAATTACTTGAATCAAGCTTTTCTGTAAGATCTTTTTCAAGCTTTCTTTGAATTTTCAACTTCTTTTCATACTCTGGACAAGTCATTTTAACCTCTGGATGATATCTTCTTGCACTTGATGTGGAATCATCTTAATGTTCTGTTTGTCTAATTCAAATTCTTTGAATTCACTAAAATTATCCTCTCTGCATCTCTTTGCTAAATCAAGAATAATCTGTAAATCAAGCAGAGGGTTTGGGAGTGAATCATCAGAAGGGATAAATGTTTTTTCAATTAATTTCTTTGAATCTTCTAATCTTGTTTTGTCCAAAATAATTCTATATCCCTGTAGTCTATTACTGCCAGCCTTGTAAGGTGTAACTCCAAACTCATCTATCTGGGGATTTTCTAAAAAGAAGTCAAAATTTTTCCCCAATGGATAAGTTGGTTTAACATAAATGCCAATTAGTTTATTCTTGTTAAGCTTGTTTGCAATTTCTTGAGCAATAATATCATAATTAATCTCTCTGGGTGGTCCAATTTTAACATCATACCCCAAAATTAATGCAACTTCTTCTCTAGTATACAGATAATCTTTTTCCTCTTCCTCCTTAATCTTACTAGTGATCACAGTTGAACTCAGCATTTCTTTTATATCCTTACTTTCCAAGATGCATTGAGTTACTTTTTTAAAATCAGTTTTAAACTGCTCAGTTTCAAATAATTCACTCATCAAAATTATATTTGATTTGAGATTAAAAACAAGTTTTATCTTTTTTATT
>CAYQPU010000004.1:0-60927 GCA_964419615.1 uncultured Methanosarcinales archaeon
GCCACCTTTTGCATCTGAAAAAGCCCTACAAAAAAATTCATATACTCAAAACCAGATAACGAATATCTCTGAGCATTTAATAAATGGTGCAAAGCATCACTGCATAGATTGGCCAGGTCTTTCTATTGGTGATGAATTATTGGTGCATATATCAGAGGTTCTTGATAGTGGAACAATTATTTTTAATCCTTTGGTAAATTTCAGAAAAGACCAGGATGCATATAACTTAGTCTATCAATTAGACACGAGAGTTGAGACCCCTTGGGGGGCACTAGCTTCAAATACATATGAAAAAGGAGACATAATTTTTGATTTACCAATTTTGTTTAGTGCAGAGCAACCTCGAAAAGGAATAATGGGAATTGGTTATTTACCTAGAAGCAAATATGAAAAGAATAAAAGAAGAATAAAGGAAGTTTTTGTTATTGATGGTGAGCAGTTCGTTGGGAGTTATGTTCCTAAATGCAAAATTATTTCTGATCAAAAATCATGTATTTATGCAGAAGTTATTCCATAGTTGCAAAACATATTTATAGTCTTTTTCTTGAATGTCAACACATGGAAATCCACACAATCGGCGGGTACAATGAAGTTGGTAAAAACATGACTGCAATTAAAGTAGGTAATGAAGCAGTGATTATTGACATGGGCCTACACATAGAAAATTACATCCATTGCCAGGGTGAAGATGATATCAGAAATATCACAGCAAAAGAATTATTGAATGCAGATGCAATTCCAGATGACAGTTGTATTAGAAAATGGAAAGATCAAGTTAAAGTTATTGTACCAAGCCATGCACACCTTGACCATATTGGAGCAATCCCGTTTTTATCAAATAAATACAAAGCAAAAATTGTTTGTACACCATTTACAGAAGCTGTGCTTAAATCAATTATTCGAGATGAAAAATTCAGACTAAAAAATGGAACACGAGCAGTAAATCCAAACTCAACCTACAAAGTATCTTCAAAACTTAAAATTGAATTCATTAACATGACTCATTCAACACCACAGACAGCAATGATTGCATTACACACACCAGAAGGAATCCTTCTTTATGCTAATGACTTTAAATTTGATAGTTTTCCAACATTAGGTCAAAAACCAAACTACAAAAGACTAAGGGAATTGGGAAAAAAAGGGGTAAAAGTATTGATTGTAGATGGTACCAGAGCAAATGAAGAAGGCAAAACTCCTTCTGAAAATGTAGCAAAGGAAATGCTCAGAGATGTAATGATTGCCACAGAATCAAAAGGAAAATCAGTGATTGTAACAACATTTTCCTCACATTTAGCACGACTAAAAACAATAAAGGAATTTGGTCAGAAAATGGGTAGACAAGTTGTTTTTTTAGGAAGAAGCCTGGCAAAATATGTACAAGCTGGAGAATCAGTTGGAATTGTTGATTTTTCAGATGTTGAGATCGTAAAATATGGAAGTCAGGTTAAAAAAAGGCTGAAACAGCTGGCAAATGAACCAAGAGATAAATATCTACTAGTCATGACTGGGCATCAAGGAGAACCAGAAGCAGTACTCCCAAGATTAGCTAGAGGCGAGCTTCCTTTTAAGTTATATGATGGAGACCATGTAGTGTTTTCATGTAGCGTAATCCCAAGTGCCACTAATGCTGCAAATAGAGAAAAACTAGAAAAAAAACTCAAACAATATGGAGTTAGAATATTCAAAGACATTCACTCTTCAGGACATGCAGCTAAAGAAGACCTTAGAGACCTCATAAACATAGTCAATCCACAGCACATTATCCCAGCTCATGGGGATTTTCAAAAACTCTCTGCATTAACAGATTTGGCTATGGAAATGGGTTATAAACTAGGTTCTACAGTGCATATGATGAGAAATGGCCGGGAAATCAGCTTTTAAATGATTCTTGAGCTTTTATTATATTACCATTTTTTAACCATAAAAAATATAAACCTGAATATATTATCCAGATTAAGGGGGGAATATATATGAAATTAACACTTGCAGAACCAAAATACCTTAAAGACAGCATTTCGGTTATATCTGACCTAGTCACAGAAGGAAGCTTCCAAGTTACTGAAAATTCTATTGATCTTATAGCTATGGACCCAGCAAATGTAGCAATGGTTATGTTTAAACTATTAAGTTCAGCCTTTGTTGAGTATGATGTCAAAGAAAAAACAGAATTAGCAATTAACCTTAATAATTTAAAACAAGTCTTAAGAAGAATCAAATCAAATGACATGCTCACTTTGGAGCTAGGAGACAATAAACTAAAGGTCACTTTAAAAGGCAACACCACTAGAACTTTTTATTTACCAATAATTGAAATCGATGATAAAGATCAAAAAGTACCAGATTTGAAATTTCCAGTATCAATCAGTACAAGTTCTGAAATCTTAAGCGATGCAATTGAAGATGCAGACATTGTTGGAGAATCAGTGAGTTTTATTGCAGAACCAAAAAAAGTAACTTTCCTTGCTGAAGGAGACTTAAACAAAGCAAAAGTTGTTGTGCAAGAAGATGACATAACCAAAATTGAAGCAACAGACATGGTCAAAGCCAAATATTCAGTTGAATACCTAAAAAAGATGGTTAATGGAAGTAAGCTTGCAGACAATGTCACAATCCAATTCAACAAAGATTATCCATTAAAGTTAGATTATAAAGCTGTAGATAAATTGAGTTTAAGTTTTGTGCTTGCACCTAGGGTTGAGAATGAGTAACTAATACTCAAATGATACTACTGATTTTTCTTTTTATTTTAATCTTTTTTATTATTTTGCTTGTATTTCTTCCACTATTTCCTTTTAAAGGGCCCTTTGATGATCCAAATTCATTATGGAAACTAAATTCAGGTTCAATATACCTAACATTTGATGATGGTCCCAACAGTAAAATAACATCTTTTGTTCTAGACCAATTAAAGAGAAATAATCAAAAAGCAACGTTCTTTTTAATACCAGAGTTCATTAGAAAAAGTAATCATTATATTGTTAAAAGAATTGTTGATGAAGGTCATACAATTGGTCTTCATGGAAATTCAAGGTTGTTAGCTTTCCAATCAAGGAGATATGTGAACGATTACATATTGAAATTTAACAAGAAAGTTTCATTGATTCTAAAAAAGGAATTTGGTGTGAAATACTTTCGTCCACCTTCTTTATGGAGGAACATCTGGGTGTATGATATCTTGAGGAAGCATGATGTTAAATTAGTTGGAGTTAGTAAATTCTGTTGGATAGATGCTTGGGTTAAGAATTCAGACAAGATGGTTGAAAGATTTGAGAAGAACCTTGTAATGGGCAATATTTATGTGATGCATGATGGGAAGGCAGAAGTGTTCGAACCTGATTTAGAAGAGATCACAATAATACTACCTGAACTTTTTGAGAAACTTAAAACAAACAATATAATCTCAAAACCACTATAGTTTTAGGCAAAAATAATAAACTTAATCTATTTACTATGTTAAATGGATATCTATGCATACTTTTGCTTTTGGTATGAAACAATATTTAGAAGATGGAATCGTGAAGTAACTTGTGTAGAATCTGTTTTTGAAATTGACTATAAAAAAATTAATAATAAAAAAATTGAATTGATCATATTTGATGTTGATGATACACTTACAGGACATCATAATAAAATTGGAAGTAAAAGCTTAAGATTACTATCAAATCTTGAGAAGAAATTCAAAATTGCAATTCTTTCAAACTGTACAACAAATAGAAGAAATGAAATCCACAAAATGCTAAGTAGCATTCAATTTTATATACCAAACAAAGCTGGAAAACCAGGTGTTAATGGATATAAAAAAATCTTTGATCAATACCAAATAAAACCTCATCAAGCAGTTATGATCGGTGATAAATTCAGTATGGATATGTGGAGTGCTCACAAAGCAGGAATCAAACATAAAATCCTAGTTGAGCCTTTCTCCGAAACAATAGGTGGTGATAAATCAACTTCTATTGAGAGACTCATTAGAAAATTTGAAAACAAGCTTAAGATCTGTGATACCATTATGATTTTTACATAGATTAATCAACAATCTCTGTCCTCAGTTTTGGCAGCATACAAAAATCAGTTCGAAAATTATAAGCACCCGCATTTAGAAACGTGATTGTATCACCTACTTTTGGATTTTTCAAATAAACTTTATACCTAAATATATCAATTGAATCAGGTGTACAGCCCTTAATTGTGTAAGCTTTCCCTTCATCAGCATTAACCTCTCCTTCAACAAGCAGTTTAATATTGGCAATAAAAGTATCCATAGCAGAATTATAGACAGAAGCATTAATCACAATATTGTTATTGTATATGTTCATTATTTTAGCAACAAGTTTTACAGCAGGCGCGGCAATAAATCTTCCAGGTTCAACAATCATTTTGATATTCTGACTGTTTAGCCAATCTTTAAGTTCATCAACCTTAGTTAGAATACCATTAATAATCTCAGGTCTGTAATTCTTATAAGTACTTGGTAATCCGCCTCCGATGTTTACATATTCAATCTTTTCAAAAACCCCTTTACTCAGGCTCTGCTCAAGTTCTTGCTTTAGTGACCACTCACTAATATTCTGTGTTTTTCTATGAAAATGAACTCCTATCTCCTTGATTTTAGCATTTTCAGCTAGTCCAGGTATAAGTTCATTAATCTGCTTTGAATAAAAACCATAAACATAGTGTTTACCTGTTTGAACAGTGTGCTCTTGTAACCTCATTCTAAGTAAAAGCCTTATCTTCACATCTTTTTCATCAAGATACTTAATCAAAACATTAAGATCACTTGTATTATCAACAACAAAAGATCTGATTCCCATTTTAAATAATCTATCTAATTCCTCGTTGTTCCATGCTTGAGCAAAAAACCACATTCTTGATTTATCTTTGATTTTCTTGGCAGCTTGAATTGAATGAATATTAAATTCACAATGAGATTCTTCCTGTAATATATCCCCAACTTCATTGTTAGTTTTATAACTATATGAAACTATATCTGAGTGCTGCTCTGCAATACTCATTTGCTCCAAAACTTTGCTTTTACTTAAAACAAACTTAGCATGGTTAATCATAACAATCCCTCTGAATCTAATTTTTCCAAAGCACTAATCATCATTAAAGGAAAATTAATGGTAACATCTCCAATAACAGTCACAACATCTGAATCATCTTTAACCTTACCCCAGCTCTTAGCTTCTTTAGTTGTTGCTCCACTCATACTACCTGAAGTCTGCAATGAAGTTGTCATATAAACAGCATACTCAAAGCCACCAGTCAATAGTCCTGCCAAGATTGCATGATGTTTTGAAACTCCTCCCCCAAGAGCAATTAAACCTTTTTTATCATCATGAGTAGAAGCATTAATAATATTCTTAAAATCCTGCACAACATCAACAATAAAATCAGGATGCTTTTGCTGAAACATATAAAGATGAAAACCAAAAGCTCCATCTGTTATTGCTGGACAAAAGATTTGAACTTTGTTCTTAGCAGCTTGGTATAAAATGCTATCTTCATCTTCCAAATGTTTCCCAATCTCAGCTAGCAATTCTGACACAGGCCATCTTTTCTGCTTTTCATACAACTTGCTCAGAATCGGAGCCATCTTATCTTCGAACTTACAATAGCTCTCATTAGTAATATACAAATTACCCACACGATTGCATCCTTTTTCATAAAGCTCAACATCATCAGCATTAAAATCTCCAACAATAAATTCTTCCCCCATTGACTTCATAATATCTTCTTCAATGCCTCCAACAGTAGTCACAATCAGATCAGGAATATTAAGTTTAATCAGCTGTGCAAAAAACCCTCTTAAGCCAGATGTCACCATATTAGAAGTAAAAGTTAGAAAAACCTTTGCCCCATTTTTTTTCATCTTAACAACTGTGTTTACTGATTTGCCTAATTCAACACCCTGAAAACCAACAGAACCTAAACTATGTGCCAGCTCTCCAGCTTTAATTCCTTTTTTCCATTTTAAATCTTTAACAATTTTCATGGTATCCTCCACAAGTAATATTTAAACTATTTAAAACTATAAGAAATCTATGCACCAGACTTTCTAACAGTGCTCATGATATGTGGTAATATCTATTAATTAAAAAAGCTTTTGGAAATTATTCATATATACCTGTGTGAATTTTCCACTGTTTCTGCAATAACAAAGCATCTTCTTCAATATTTGGACTTTCACATATAACAACACCCTTTATATTGAAATCTTTCCAAGCTTTAAGCATCTCCTTATACTTGAGATCAGAATCATCTAAAATAAGATGATTCCTTTCTCCTTTGTCCCCGTAATTGATTCCAGAGACATGAATGTGCATATTATCTAATGCCTCTCTTCCCAGGTCATTTTCAATCTTTTCAAGGATCCTAACAAATCCGTCATAAGAATTATACTTTCCAATATGCCTTGCATGATAATGAGCAAAATCAATACAAGGTAAAACTTGATCAAATTCTTGGCTTAACTTAATCAATTCATCAACATTTCCCCACTGAGTTGCCTTACCTGTTAATTCAGGTCTTATCATAACCTTATTGCCTTCTTCTTTCAAAACATCCAACACTTTCTTAATCTGATCCTTGACAATATTATAAACTTTCAAAGGATCTTTTTTCATATAATATGCAGCATGAAATGTGATTGATTTAGCACCTGCCCAGTTAGCAGCTCTTGCAGTTTTTAATATTCTTGATCTGCTTGCACCTCTTTTCTGAGGCTCATCTGAGTTTAAATTAATATAATAAGGACCATGTGCTGTTAAGGAAATATCAAGCTCTTGTGCGGTTTCTTTGACTTGCTCAGCTTTCCCTTGGCTCATATTAACACCACGCACAAACTCAAGCTCCATGCACTCTAAACCAAGCTCAGCAACCTTTTTAACACCAAAAACAGAATCTCTTTTTTCTAAACAAATTGGAATACCTGCTGTACCAAAACGCAATCTATCCATTTTTAACTAATATCTGTGTCAACCTCTGTTTGTTTAACATAAGAATACGCAGAAAGACCAGCTTTTGCACCTTCTCCAGCAGCAATAATAGTCTGTTTATATTGTGTTGTTGTTACATCACCAGCAGCAAAAACACCTGGATGAGAAGTCTTCCCAGAACTATCAACAACAACTTCCATTCTTTCATTTAAATCAACAAGATGCTTGACTAATTCAGCTTTAACTTCATAACCAATTTCTAAGAATACTCCATCAATTTTTAATTCTCTGGACTCCCCTGACTTACGATCTTTAACAACAATAGAATTTACAAAATCATTTCCTTTGATCTCTTTTGGTAAATGGCTAAGCAATAGTTCAACATTATTCATCTTTTTTATTTGTTTAACTAAAACTTCATCTCCTCTGAACTCATCCCTTCGATGCATAAGATAAACCTTTGCAGCAATACCAGATAATAACTGGACAGCATGTAAAGCAGAATTTCCTCCGCCAACAACCATCACATCTTTTCCCTGATACATTGGAGCATCACAAGTAGCGCAAACATGCACTCCTTTTCCCATAAAAACATCTTCTCCAGGAATTCCAACACTTCTTGGTACTTTTCCAAAGGCTAAAATAATTGATTTACCCTCAAAAACATCCCCTTCAGATAGCTTAATCTTGAAAACACCATTATCATCATCTACACTAACAGCTTTTCCATCCTTTAATTCAGCACCAAAGGATTCAGCTTGTTTTTGAAAATGCTCCATCAATTCTAAACCAGAACCTTCAAAACCAGGATAATTCTCCATGTGAGAGGCTAACATTGTCTGGCCACCATAGTTCATACTGATAACTAAAGTTTTTAGTTGCTTTCTACAAGTATAAATTGCAGCTGTTAAACCAGCAGGGCCTCCACCAACAATAATTACATCATACATAGAAAATGTAAAACTTTGTTTGTTATAAATATGTTTCTTTTAAAGGCTTAAACAAACTATTTAATATGTGCTCCAAGTTGTCTTAATTTTTCAATTGAAAAAATATTTGGATTTTCTCTTAATCTATTTAGCTGGAAAATAAACTTATCTGGAATCTCACGATCAATTTTCTCAGTAGCAAATTGAATTCTTATCTCATCATATTTCTTTTCAAATTCGACACCTTTATACTTCATCATGAGCATAGTTAATTTTCTTGCTATGCTAGAATAACCATCTTGTTTTGAAACATCCATTTCATAAATAAGATCAAACTTTTTTAGCAATCTTTCAGTTATTTTTGATTCTTCTTCTAAAATTAAAGCAATTTCTTTACAATATTTTTTGTAAAATTCTAAAGTTTTCTCATCTAATTCAACATTGTGAACACACTCATAACTCTCATCAACATATTTTGGAATCTTTTCTTTAGGAATATCCGCAAAAACCCAATAAGGAAACAATCTGCAATTAAGAGGCCTTGCCTCATAAATATCACACTGTTTATTATTTCTAAACTTGCAGGGTATCTGAAGACCTAAATTAATCTCAAACAAATTTTCTTTGACACCAAAAGGCCGTAATCCAACAAAACCTTCAGAAAACAGCTTTTCAACAGGCCAATTAAGAAAATCAGCCATTCTGATAATATCACCTGCAGTCAAGCTGATTTGAGTATATACTTTTTCACAACACTTCCCGCTGTGTAGGCATTTGAATTTGATAGTCATAATCAAAAATTACGATCTTAACTATATAAATTTTAATAAATAACATCAAAATTGCTTAGATTAAACTAAGTTTCATTTTCATTAAACATAACCTCATCTAATCTGAAATTAAGCTATAATTTATGGCATTCAAACCAATAAAACGAAAGTATAAAGGAATATCACTAAGTGATTATAAATGGGCACTTGATCGAAAGTTAGATAGAGAAGCTTGTTTAGATGAACTGTTAGGACAAATGGAGCATTTGGAGCAAACAGGTAATTTCTCCGAAATTGGAAAACTTATAAAAAAAAATGGTTTAAAAGCAGCTTTACACCAAGGAGAAAACTATCCAGGATATTATTATTCAGGAAGATGTCAACACTGCAATAAAAAAGTTGAATGGGTCAGCATTGAATACTTTATCTCTATTGATGGTGATGTTATAACAAGGAATTTTCGCAATTTTAAGGAATTAAACTATTTTGGATACTTATTAAGGGCCAAAGTTAACCCACATGATTTAAGGGAACAACTGGCTCAAAGGGTTCTTAAACTATCAAAAGAAGAACTGGAAACTAGTTTTGAGAGATTTTCAAGTCTAATAGAAAATGATTATGTATCTGATGACACAGATCCGTCTGTTGTTGCATTGTGTAATAAACACAATATTCATGAAAATTTGATTAAAGAACTCACAAGGTTAATAGAAAGATTCTGTGGTTTTTATGCTGATTACTTTAAACCAGATGATATTGAGTATTGGATATCAAACAGATCTAAAAGCATCATCCCTTTAAATAGAAGATTTTTTGCAGATCAAACTGTTGTTTACAATAGATATGCTGAACTCAACTCTGTTTAAGCATAAACTTATTATAGAAAAATTGATACACAAACTTTATGCAAAAAATCCATGTACCTCTGTTTGACCTGCAAAAAACCTTAGAATGCGGTCAATTCTTTAGATACAAAAGGACGAGGGATTGGTATTATATTAACAGTAGAGATCTACTATTTAAAGTACAACAACAAGGAGATAAACTTATTTTTTATGGAGTAAATAAAAAATTCATCAAACAATTCTTTAGATTGGGAGATCCATATGAGAAAATCATCAAAGAAATTTCTGTTGATGAACATATAAAAAAAGCAATCAAAAACAACATAGGTTTAAGATTAATCAGACAAGATCCATGGGAATGCCTGATAAGTTACATCTGCTCTCAAAATTCTAATATCCCCAGAATCCAAAACAAATTAAATTTTCTGGCAAAAACATTTGGTCAGCAAATAAGATTAGACAATTTTGAGACATACACATTCCCAGCGCCCGGACAATTAAACAACTTAAATAAAATAAAAAGCTGTAAAGTTGGTTACAGAGCAAAATACATCTTTGAGGCAAATAAAATTGATCCAAAACCGCTAGCAACCTTGAGAATCAAACATTACAATGAAGCAAAGGAGTTCTTACTTAATATTCATGGAGTTGGTGAAAAAGTAGCAGATTGTGTCTGTATGTTTAGTCTTGATAAACTAGAAGCATTCCCAGTTGATGTATGGATAAAAAGAGTAATGCAGGAAAACTATTTTAATAATCAAGATATATCAAACAAAAAATTAAGAGAATTTGCAGAACAAAGGTTTGGCAAATATGCCAGCTATGCAAATCAATTCCTATATCACAGCAGAAGATCAAAATGAAATATGTTCAAGAGATTGTAGATGAACTAAAAAAACACTATACTGTAGATTTTTTTGCAGAAGCACATGACAGAGATCCATACAAAGTACTAGTCTCTTGCTTAATCAGCTTGAGAACAAAAGACGAAGTAACATACCCTGCAGCACAAAGACTATTCAAATTAGCAGACACTCCAAAAAAGATGATCAAACTTGATGAAGAGCAAATAGAGAAAGCAATTTATCCAGCAGGTTTTTACAAAACAAAAGCAAAAAGAATCAAAGACATATCTAAGGTATTAGTAGAAGAATACAATTTGAAAGTACCAGATACAATAGAAGAACTAGTCAAGCTACATGGTGTCGGAAGAAAAACAGCTAACATAGTTTTAGTATTTGGTTATAATATCCCTGCTGTACCAGTAGACACGCATATGCACAAGATACCAAATAGGTTAGGGTGGGTGAGCACAAAAACACCAGACCAAACTGAAGTTGAACTCAGAAAACACTTGCCAAAGAAATACTGGCTGGAAATAAATGAACTCTTTGTCAGGCATGGTCAGCAAATCTGCAAAAGTGTAAGTCCTTTCTGTAGTAAGTGTGTAATTAAAAAGTACTGCAGTCAAAATAATGTGGAAAGATCAAGATAAAAAACTAATCACCACTTTTCTTTTATAATATCCGCAACAATTGGAATTGCCTTTAGAGATACTAGATCAAGACTTACTGGAGTTACTGATATCTTGCCATCTTCTATTGCTTTTATATCTGTTCCAGGAAGATCTTCAAATATTTGTGCACAACCTTTATGCACAAACAGTTCTCCCTTTTTCTCAAAAACATCACCATAAGGTAATTTGAATGGTTTTGCCACAACACATTCTGAGTTAATTGATGCTTTTAGTGGAATATTAATCGAGATCAAATCTGTATAACTTAAAAAATCAGTATCTATGAATATTTCAACAAGTTTTGCTGTTATCCTAGCTGCATTATCAAAAACAGCATAATCCTTTGGATCCTCAAAATCAATTGTTCCATACAACTCACGAGGGATATATAGGGAAGAAGCAATTGCTTTATAGTTATTAATTGAAGCTTCAATGGCAGCTCCGACTGTTCCAGAGCTCATCATTCTGGCATGTCCAATATTCTCACCAATATTAATTCCAGAAACAACTAACCTTGGTTTTTTCTTTAACACATTAAACAAACCCAATTGAACACAGTCAGCAGGAGTTCCAGTACATGTATTAATCTCATTTCCCATAAGATCAATCTTGTTTAATTCAAGTGGTTTGTTTGTTGTTATTGCTTTTCCAATCCAACTTCTTTGACCATCTGGAACAACAGAAGTCACTTTATACTTTTTTATTAATTCTCTAAGTAAAGGGTAAAAACCAATAGCCTTGTAGCCATCATCGTTTGTGAGTAATATGTAGGTCATAAATACCCCATTTTCGTAAACATCTTAATTGTAGGTCTTGCAAGTTCCAAGTCTTTTAACTCAGAAACATCAAACCATCTTAGTTTATTTAGATCACTGTCAGCCTTAACATCCCCTGACTCACATTCAGCTTTAAACTCCAAAAACACATATTGAGTCATCTCACCATGCCTATTTGGTTCATGGTCCTCATCAAAATCAATATGCTGTATGTTTTTAATCTCCAATCCTGTTTCTTCCTTAACCTCTCTTTTGATAGCATCAATAATTGATTCTTGACCTAATCTCACTCCTCCTCCCGGAATTAACCAGCAATTTGGATACGGACCTCTATCTTTTTCTCTTCGGCCCAACAGAATTTTCCCTTTATATTCAATAACCGCTGCTACAACAACTCTTGATTTCATTCTTGATCAGGATACTCTTCTAATTCATTATTAAGAACTTGGAGTGCAACACCAGCTTGTTGGAAATAATCTCTTGTGTGTTTTGCACCATGATATCTCTTCTCACAAACAACTCTTTTAATACCACTATTAATAATCAACTTTGCACAGTCAAGACATGGTTCCATTTTGCAATAAATAGTTGCACCATTAACAGAAGCACCATGTTTTGCAGCTTGGGCAATTGCATTTGCCTCAGCATGAGTTGTTCGAACACAGTGTTTTCTTTGAGTACCATCATCTTCAACTACGGTTTTCATCAAATGACCTGCTTCATTACAATGTGGAAGACCCGCAGGAGCACCAACATAACCTGTTGATATAATCCTCTTATCTTTGACAATAACGCATCCACTCAGACCTCTGTCACATGTTGCTCTTTTAGCTACTTCTCTAGAAATCCTAATAAAATACTCATCCCAATTAGGCCTTGTCATCTTTTTCTTCAACTGCTTTTTTAATATCATTGAGCATCTCATCCAACTTTTCATTGTCCATACCATGTGCTCTTGCACCTTGTTCTAAAGTCTCAAAATGAGCAACATGGCAACCAACGCAATGAAAACCATGCTTCATCATGGCAATGGCAGCTCTAGGATATTTTGTTAATAACTCTCCAATATTTGAATCTTTTGTTATCTTCATTTTAAATCAGTTTATTACCATCCTCAATAATATGAATGCAGGTAACAGGACACGATTCAGCCCCATCCATTGCACAACTTAATTCGTCAGTATCTTCATGTGTAGCTTTTGCTTTCATCTCACCATTAACATCAACCATTTCAAATGAATCTGGACACACAGCTTGACAAGCAGCACAACCAATACAATCATCTTGAATAACTTCAATCTTAAACTTTGCCATTCTTACACCTCTGTTTATAATCATTAATAGCTGCTTCCAATGCTTCAGCAGCTAAATTGGAACAATGCATCTTAATAGGAGGAAGTCCACCAAGCTCATCTGCAACTGTTTTATTTGAGATATTACTTGCCTCTTCTAAAGTTTTTCCTTTTGCAAGCTCAGTTATCATTGAACTAGTTGCAATAGCAGATACACAACCAAAAGTCTTAAACTTAATATCATCAATCTTATTATCCTTAACTTTAATGTAGACATACATCAAATCCCCACAAACAGGATTCCCAACTTTTCCAACTCCATCAGCACCATCCATCTCACCCATGTTTTTTGGGTTTTTGAAGTGTTCCATTACTTTATCTGTATACATTTTCACACCAAACACGCATTACATTCTTTTGGAAGATCACAATCTTCCTTTCTGTGAATCTTACAAACTAGTAGTTTAACATTAGTAAGATTACAAATCCTTTGTATCTCATCCATAAAAACATCTTTATTTTTTATAATATTCCTAGCTGCAATTTTAATCTCATCCAAAATCTCTTGTTCAAATACAATCTCCTTGCCTCTCTTGGCCTTCAGATATTGTGAAATTGCAGCTGGACTAACCCCTAATATCTTTGCAGCCTCTTTTTGAGGCATTTTTTCATCATTAACCATAACTTTAGCCAGCTCTTTTCTAATAGTAGGCAAAACATACCAAACAACAATTTCCTGAGGCATATGTGTCATAAATTTAACAATCGTTAACTTATTTATAAAGATTACGTTTAATATATTTCATATATAAACTCTAAATATGGGGATATAATCAATTATATTTATACTATTTTGAGCACTTTTCCTTGCATGATCATATAAAAACCAACCTATTCCCAAATGATCAGAATGGTAAATATATTTGCACTCAAAGATGAAAGCTTGTATTATAATGATACAGGTATTATACTCGCACTCAGAGAAATCGATGTGAAGTGGAATATTGGTCAACAAAGAAGTCGGGGGCATATAGAAAGCACTTATCTTGAATACATTCCTGATGCTAAGTTGTTTGTTATTCACAGCAATCCAGAAAAACTAAGAAGAGATATTTCAAAAGTTGTTGAAAATATATTGGAATTATTTCCTAGGATGAAACTAGCTTATTGTGGACAAATACCTGAATCTGACATGCATGAAACAAGACCACAGCCGCTTAATACAGGGCAAAGTCTGGATATAAAAGTTGAAAATTATGTTAAATATTATCAATGATTTGGAGGAAAAATGATAAAAGATAAACAAATGTTAATTGTGGAGAAAAAAGAGAAGTTTAGGATTTTTTTTTCAATGCACTATGGATATAATGATTTGCACTGGGCTGAAACAGGAAAAGAAGTACTGGAACCAAGAGTTTGGTATGACCTTGATGTTATACTATGGAATCTGGATATGTCAGTGGGAGAAGATCATCAAAACTTGGAGAAAATAAGACAAGCTCATCCAGAAATCCCAATTATTGGATATCATTCACTCATGGGTCCAAGAGAAGCAAGACAAATCTCCAAAGATTATGATCTTTCAGGTAGAGTTATATTCCCTTCAGCAGGATATGAAGTTGATCATGCGATAGACATGGCATTAAAATAAGCAAAGTGATCAGATACTAGTTAATACTCAACACCCTTTCTTGCCTCAATACCTTTGTCAAAAGGGTGTTTGACATTCTTAACCTCGCTAACATAATCTGCAGCTTGTTTTAATTCTAAAGGGGCATTTCTTCCAGTAAGCACTAACTCAGTTGTTTTATGCTTATTTTTAATTAAATTAAGTACTTCCTGTAAATCAACAAGCTTTTCACTAATAGCTCCACAAATCTCATCTAAAATAATAAGATCATACTCTCCTGAACTACTTATATCCTTCGCAATATTAAAACCAGTTCTAGCATGCATTTTTTCTGCTTCATCAATTGAAAAGCAATCTCTACACTCTCCACAATATTGATGATTCCTAACTTTATCTCCTTTTCCAAAGCCGGGTAGTTTCAACTGTTCTTGCTCTTTAATACAATCTTTTCCAAACTGATCCATCAAAATGTGCTCCTTCATAATATTTTTTGCACTAATAAGTTCACCAGTATATCCACCACCTTTAAGAAATTGAATAATGTAAGTTTTATAACCATGCCCAATAGCTCTAAAAGCTAAACCTAAAGATGCAGTGGTCTTACCTTTACCATCACCAGTATAAAGATGAACCAAACCAAGCTCTTTTTTATCCTCCATCTCCAGACCTCTTTTTCTTACCAGTATCAATATTTAAAACCTGTTCTGTCCTGCTCTTATCCCTATAAATTGTAATCCCTTTACTTCCCAATTTATACGAAAGTAAATAGACTTTTTTTACATCTTTTATTTTGGCATCATGTGGAAAATTAACAGTTTTTGAAACAGCATTATCAGTATGAGTTTGAAAAGCAGCTTGAATCTTAACATGCCATTCAGGTGTAATATCATGGGCAGTAACAAAAACTCTTTTAATGTCCTCTGGAAAATCCATATCAGCAATTGTTCCTTTTTCAGCCACTTTTCTCATAACTTCACCACTATACAAATTTTTTTTTCTAAGCTCCTCTTCAAATCTTTTGTTAATAACAATCATCTCAAGCTCAGCTTTACCATCACTTCGATTATAAGATTTATTAGTATAAGCAAGGGCAAACAAAGGTTCAATACCTCCATTACAATCAGCAATCAAAGACAAAGTACCAGTAGGAGCAATTGTGGTTATTGTAGCATTCCTCATATGTTTAAATCCGTTCTTGTCCCACATACTACCTGCAAAATTAGGAAATGAACCTCTCTTCTCTCCAAGCTGTTCTGAAGCCTCTCTTCCCTTATCAGAAATAAACTTAATTAACTTCTCTGCTAACTTCACAGCTTCATTACTATTATATGGAATCCCAAGTTTAATCAACATATCTGAAAATCCCATAACTCCTAAACCTATCTTCCTGTTTGACAAAGTAACCTCTTCAATCTCTTTTATTGGATACTTGTTCATCTCAATTACATTATCCAGAAAATGAACTGCAATTTGTACTGTCTCTTTTAACTTGTCCCAATCAACTGTCCACTTCTCTTCAAACATCAGCATCTTTGATAAATTGATTGAGCCAAGATTACATGACTCAAACGGAAGCAAAGGTTGCTCACCACAAGGATTAGTAGATTCAATCTTTCCAACATGAGGAGTAGGATTATCCATATTCATTCTATCTAAAAACACAATCCCTGGTTCACCAGTTCTCCAAGCATGTTCTGCAATAGTATCAAAAACAAGCTTTGCAGATATGCTCTTAACTCTTTTATTATCTCGAGGATTAATTAAGCTAAACTCTTCATCCTTAGAAAGAGCATCCATAAACTTTTTAGTTAATCCCACCGAAATATTAAAACTTGTCAGAGAAACACCATCATCTTTTGCAGTAATAAAATCAAGAATTTGAGGATGATGTGCAGGCAAAATACCCATCATCCCATATGCTCTAAAACCACTATGGCTAACCTCCTTTGCAACAGTATCAAACACTTTCATAAATGATAAAGGTCCACCCGCAGTATTAACAGTCTGACTAACATAATCTCCACTTGGTCTCAAATGACCAAAATTAAAACCAACTCCTCCTCCTTTTTGACAAAGAATTGCAGTATATTTAACAGCATCAAAAATTGAAATCATAGAATCCTGTATTGGCAGCACAAAACAAGCAGATAATTGCTGAGTCTTTCGGCCAGCGTTTCTGAGGGTTGGTGCATTTGGCAAGAAAGCCAAACTACACATTACATTGTAAAACTTTTCTTTTGCTGCTTTTGGATCTTTCCCATGCTTTATATCACCATTGGCTACATTCTCTGCCACTCTTAAAAACAAATCACCAACAGATTCAATTGCATTGCCTTCTTCATCTTTTTCCAAGAATTTTTTCTTTAGAACCTTTGCAGCATTCAAAGATAGTTTTAATTCATCTTTAACACCAAGCAAAGATTTTTTATGTCTTAATTTATTTCTTTGCTCTCTATAAAGAATATACGACTTAGCAATCTTACTATGCCCTGAATCCATCAAAACTTTTTCAACTGTATCATGAACTTGATTAACAGTTGCTATCTCACCATTAAATTTTTCCAGTTTTTTAGTAACTTGATCACTTAACTTTTTTGCAAGCTTTGGATTAGGGTCTCCAACAGAATCTGAAGCTTTGAAAATTGCTCTAACGATTTTTCCCTGATCAAAGTCTACAACTGATCCCTCTCTCTTCTTGATCTTCTTCATTTTGAAAAAGTTTGATCTTTTTTACTTCGGTCTCTATAAATAGTTGTTCCCTTGCAGCCCAATTTCCAAGCAAGCACAAAAGCTTCCTTGATTTCATCAATAGAAGCATCATGCGGGAAATTAACAGTCTTTGAGACTGCGTTTTCAGTATATCTTTGGAAAGCAGCTTGGATCCGAATATGCCACTCAGGTGATATTTCATGTGATGTTACAAAAACCTCTTTTATATCATCAGGTAAATCAAGACTTTTAATAGAACCCTCTTTAGCAATTCTGTCCATTAAAGACTGACTATATAATCCTCTTTCCCTTAACTCTTTTTCAAAAACAGGATTAACAATAGTGATAGATGAACCTTTATGATTTTGATCCAAAAGCACTTTTGCTTTTGTCACAAGTGAAAAAACAGGTTCTATTCCAGAAGAACAACCTGCAATAATTGAAATACCTCCTGTTGGAGCAATAGTTGTTACAGTTGCATTTCTTCTATTAATTCTAAAAATACTCTTAGTAAAATTTGGAAAAGCTCCTCTTATCTCAGCAAGCTCTTGTGAAGCAATAACCGCTTGTTCAGAAATAAACTTCATAACCTTCATTGCAGTCTTTTCACTTTCTTCTGAATTGTAAACAATTTCTAATTTAAACAACATATCTGCAAAACCCATAATGCCCAAACCGATCTTACGATTAGCAGTAGACATTTTTTCAATTTCAATAAGTGGATACCTATTAACATCAATCACATTATCAAGAAAATGAACCGCATTATGTACAGTCTCCTTTAACATATCCCAATCAATTTCTTTATCCTTAACCATCTTTGATAAATTAATTGAACCAAGATTGCAGGATTCAAAAGGAAGCAAAGGTTGTTCACCACAAGGATTTGTAGCATTAATATCACCTACTTGAGGAGTTGTATTTGATTCCTTTATTCTATCTAAGAAAAGTAGGCCAGGATCACCAGTTCTCCATGCACTTTCTGCAATCATATCAAAAACTTCGCAAGCTTTAAGCCTCTCAATAATCTGCTTATTCCTAGGATTAACTAAAACATAACTATCCTCTTCAATCACTTTTTGCATAAACTCATCAGTTATTCCAACAGACACATTAAAATTCTTAATTCTACCATCAACAGATTTAAGTTTAATAAACTCAATAATATCTGGGTGGTCAACATTTAAAACACCCATGTTTGCACCATGTCTTTTACTACCCTGCATAATTCGATTTAGAGCAGTATCATATGTTTCAATATAGTGTATAGGTCCTGCGGCAACTCCTTCAACATTCCCAACAACATCAAGCGCAGGCCTGATGCTAGAAAAATTAAAACCAGTCCCGCCACCAACAGATTGCACCATCACTGCATGTTTTAGAGTTGTAAACAAAGAATCAAGAGAATCTTTTAGAGGCAATACAAAACAAGCACTTAATTGTTGAAACACTCTCCCTGCATTTAAAAGAGTTGGCGAATTAGGAATAAAAAAACCTTTCGCCATAATTTCATAAAAATCTATTGAAGTTTTATTAACATTGTTTGTATACCTTAAATCAACCTGAGCAATATTCTTAGCAACCCTCCAAAACAAATCTTTTGAAGTCTCACCTTCTTTTAAGTATCTATGTTTAAGCACAAACAAAGAATTCCCTTTCATTACAGGTTCTATTAACTCTTTTGTGGACGTCATTTTTCTTTTTTTTTTGCAAGATTAAGTACTTGCTTATCCCTACTACCATATCTGTAAATTGTTGTACTCTTGCAGCCAGTTTCATATGCAAGTACAAAAGCTTTTTTTACATCGTCTCTTGTTGCACTATTTGGGAAATTAACAGTTTTTGAAACAGCATTATCAGTATATTTTTGAAAAGCAGCTTGAATCTTAACATGCCACTCTGGAGCAATATCAAGGGCAGTCACAAAAACTTTTTTTATGTAACTAGGTAACTCAATATCTTGGATTCCTCCTTTGGCTGCAACTTCTCTCATCAAATCTTCATAATAAATCCCTTTGTTTTTTAATTCAAGTTCAAACTCTCGATTAACTTCAAACAACTCATCCTCTCCAAGATCTAAAAGATTCTTTCTAACATAACAAAGAGCAAACAAAGGTTCAATCCCACTTGAGCAATCAGCAATAATACTCCTATTACCTGTTGGAGCAATAGTTGTTATTGTGGCATTTCTTGGCTTAATTCCTTCTTCTTTGAAACTGCTTTTATCATAATTTGAAAAAACGCCCCTTATCTTGGCTAAATCAACAGATGCTTTCAACCCCTCATCCTTAATGAATTTGATAATTTTTTCTGCGATCTGCACAGCTTCATCACTATCATATGGAATCTTTAATTTAATAAGCATGTCAGCAAAACCCATCACACCTAGACCAATCTTACGATTAGCCATAGAAATCTCTTTCATCTCATCCATAACATAATGGTTTCGGTCAATCAAATTATCCAAGAAATGAACTCCAATTCGAGTTATTCTTTTAATCTTGTCCCAATCAATAAGCCACTCATCATCATGTTTGAGCATTTTGGCTAAATTAATCCCACCTAAAATGCATGACTCATAGCCAAACAAAGGAACCTCTCCACAAAGATTAGTTGCTTCTAGTTTACCAATCCCTGGCAAAGTGTTGTGCCTATTTACTGCATCAAGAAAAATAATTCCTGGCTCCCCACTTTTCCAAGCGCTCTCAATAATTCTACTAAACAATTCATCAGCTTCAATCTTGTCAACAACTTTATTGTTATGAGGATTAACTAGTTCAAACATCTCATTTTTTTTAAGCTCTTGCATGAATTTATCAGTTATTCCAACAGAAATATTAAAATTGTTCAACTGATTAAAATCAAGCTTTGCTGAAATAAACTCAAAAATATCTGGGTGATCTACATTTAAAATACCCATTACACCGCCTCTTCTGGTGCTCCCTTCATTAATTATCTCTGTTGAAAAATCAAATAATTTCATAAAACTAACAGGACCGCTTGCAATCCCACCAGTACTTTTAATTAAATCTCCTTTTGGTCTGATACATGAAAAATTAGTACCCGTTCCGCTGCCACCTTTATGAAGAAAAGCAGTTGTTCTAAGTGTTTTGTATATTTGGTTAAGTGAATCCTTAATAGGCAGCACATAACATCCAGATAATTGTTGTAATTCTCTTCCTGCATTTCTAAGTGTTGGTGAATTTGGTAAAAATTCAAGACTTGCCATGACTTCATAAAACACTTTTTCAGATATATTTGGATCCTGATCATACTTCTTATCAGCTAGTGAAATGTCTTTTGCTACTCTTTTAAACATCTCACCTGGAGTTTCTAAAACATTTCCTTGCTCATCTCGCCTTAAGAACCTCTTTTTTAAAACTTTAGTAGCATTTAATGAAAGCTTAAGATCATCCTTTACTCCAAGCAATTCTTTCTTCTCTCTTAAAGCTGTTCTTTCCCCCCGATATAATATATAGCTTTTTGCCACATCAGAATGACCTGAATCCATAAGAATTTTTTCCACAATATCTTGAATCTGTTCAACAGTCGGAATTTCATCTTGTTTCCTTGCATGAAAAACAGCTTGCACAACCTTACCTGTCATTTCTTTTGCAAGCTGACTATCAGGTTTGTGAGCACAAACAGTTGCTTTAAATATTGCACTAGAAATCTTTTCAGGATCAAAATCTACCTCTCGACCATCTCTTTTTCTTACCTTTTGAACCTTTTTAACCATCTTTTCAATTCTGAGATCAGATTAACAAAATACTTTGTAAATTTATAAAGATTTAGATGGTAAAATCTATATGAAATAACATGAATATTCTCGAGTGTAATCACTTAGGTGCAGTTCAAATAACTGAAAAATAGTCTTCAAGTACAAGTTTGTCAATATCCTCAATATCTGTCACCTTATACAACCTTCCACCACCAAATTCCGCAATTTTTTTAGCGAGTTTTTCTCCTTTTTCATCAAGCTTAATACCAATAAAACTAATAGTAATATTACTAGCTCGCGCCTTTGATACTGCTTCTAATGTACTCTGTTCAGGCTTTTTACCTTTTGTTGGCAATGCATCTGAAAGTAAAATCAGATGCTTTGTAACATTCTTATTAGGAAATAATTCAATAGCATCACTAATTGTACTTGCAATATCTGTTTCATTAGAAGCTCTAATATTAGCAACAGTTTTAATCAGTAATGGGAAATCTTGAGTAGGTTCAATTTTTTCTTTAACTTCCTTTCCAAACACAATTAGACCAACTTTATCCTTTTCTTCAATAGCTTTATAACTTAATGCAATACCTGCTTTTTTACATTGTTTTATTTTCTCACCTTTCATAGAACCAGAAGCATCTATTGCATACACAATATAAACTTGACCTTTGCTCTTTCTTTTATAAGCCATAAGGTCACCAGATATTAATTTACTATGGCCTCTCCTAATAGCTTTTTTAATGGATTTTCTGATAGCGACATCTTTAAATCTATGATTTTTGAATTTCACAACATCAGCTCGATCTCCATACAAATGTTTTTTCTTGTTAATCTTTGTTCCAAGAATTCCTTTTGGCATAAGATGATCTAATTCCTCAACATAAAGAACAATTGATGCCAGTTCAAGACCCTTATCTAACACAAAACCTTGATCATCAACCAATCCTTTATCTTTTAGCTTTTTTATCCTCTCCTTAATAGCTTTTTTTAAGTCTTTTTGAAACTCAGGAATGTGAATGTTTTTTTTAAGATAGCCTGGCTCAAAACCAAGAATCTGTCTTACAAAAGCCTCACCATACATCTTTTGAGTCATTGAATAATTACTTACAAGTTTATCATACATTAAATCAGGAGTAAAAGCTCCAACACCAAGATCAATTGAATTAGAAATTAGCTTTCCATCTTCAATACTGTCTTTATCTCCTTCAAGGACTGAACGCATTAGTTTTTTATCAGAAAAATCTGAAGCTAAGTTTCCTTTTAAAGCCTCAATATTCTCAGTATTCTTTACTTCAACATGTGTATTAGGGACCGTCGCCTGAATCATCAACATGTTCAGAAAACTCACTAAGTTTCCTTGTTATATATGCTTCAGGTGTTGATAAATATTTTTTTGAAGGCTTTAATTTAATTCTATGAGAAAGTACTGAAACAACAGCATCTCTAATATCTTCAAATCTAACACTTTTTCTATTTTTGAGCTGTGCATTTGCCTGAGCTCGTTCATATAATCCTATTGTAGCTCTTACACTTGGTTTTTTCTCAAGATCATCATCCGCTCTAAGATCATGAATAAACTTAATCGTCAAATCTAAAAGCCTATCCGGGAACTCTACTAATTTTTTGCAATTATTAATAACAATACTTTTCTCAGATTCAGCACTTTTTGGATAACTCATGTATACAATATCAAACCTATCCATAAAAACATCTGACAAAGGTTCAGTAGAGGTATCTTCAGGATTCATAGTTCCAATAAACACAAAATCCAGATCAAAATCAACATCATAACCACCAATTGTAAGCTTTTTTTCTTCCAAAACTTGAAGTAGGGCATTTTGTAATTTTTCAGGACATCTATTAAGTTCATCAAAAAACAACACACCATTATTTGCCTTGAAAATCTTACCTGGTGTAAAAGCCTTTAAAGAAGTAGCTCCAAACTCCAAAGCTTTAATTGGATCAATATCACCCATAAGATCTTCAACAGTCAAATCAGGACTGCCCTGAATCCTGATAAACCTGCTAAATCCTTTAACCTTCTTCATTTTCTGCTTTGAATTCAAACACAAAGGACATACTGGCCTGGAAGGAATGCAATTATATCCACAATCATTAACCTCAAGTTCAGGCAAAAGTCTGGCAATACTTTTTGCCAAAGTAGTCTTTCCAACACCTGGGGGTCCAACAATAACCACATTTCTATTAACTAACAAAGCACTCTTAATCTGAGCCTTAGTATGCTCTTGCCCAACAATATCCTTAATTTCATTATTCATTATCTGTTTCATAGCCACACTGGGAAGTTAAGATAATATATAAAGGTTATTGCAATAATAATTAAATTAGATTTGGTTAGTGCCACCAAGTATAGCCATCGATGTGATTTTGTACGTAAAGAATATTTACATTGCCTTAATCAAGGGCAAAACCAAATCAGTTATTATATTTGGTAAAATTAGCATATATTATTCCAAGTGCAACAAGAGTCACTAGCTGCATCACAAAAGGAATCCACACAATTTGAAAAGCCATAGTCCCATAGATTAACCACTTACCCCATGATTTCATAGTGTACTGCACATTCTTTTGTTTGATAGCTGTTTTGATTTTATTTTCATCTGTTATCATGTGCTTTAAGAAAAATGCCAAGAATAGAATGGTGAATGCTTGGGTAAGATAAGGAACAAATCCAATTACTGGGATGTTGAATATTGCAGCTAAAAGAATGAACTTTCCAGATCCTTTTGTCATTACAATCTCATTTGAGATAGCTTTCATTGTTGCATGTGTAGATTTCATTTTGTACCATTAAACAAATGTTTATTCTTGTTATAGCAAGATTTACAAACTGGTTTATTCATTGAAGATTTATTGGATTTACAACAAATATGACAAACACCTTCTTTTTCGGTATAATCCTTGTTCTTAAGATTATTCCAAACTTTCCAGTCACCTTTACAATAGGGCAATTTAATATTCAATTTTATAGGTTCTCTGCACCGAACACAATAGCCTTTTTTCTCAGATTTATTACCATACTTGGGTGCATCTTCTCTAATAAGGAAAGAAGTGGATTTTGATAGTTTTTCCTTTTTGGAAGATCTAATTAGTCTATTAACCTCTTTCACTATCTCACTGTACAAATCGTTATCTTCTTTCTTGTTAACAAGAATGCCCATTTCAACATTCTTTTCAGATGCTTCATAAATGTTCATAGATGTGATGATCGCCTCACTTTCATTAAGGTAACACTTAGCGTGTAAGTCTTTATGGAAAACTTCATCTACAAAACTCATTGAATTAATCCAACTCTTAATCGTACCATTAAATTTTGGTTGTTTTCTCTTCTTACCCCAGATTATTATAACATGAACGTTTTGCTCATTCTTCTCTTCAATTAATTCCATAAATCTTTTATTGAGATCAATATATGGACTAATCAAGTACACTTCATTTTTGGCATTTTTAATTATGTTATTGACAGCAGAAATAATATTGGGTGTATCTAAAAACTTGGCCATTTATAAATGGAAGTAACATTAATATAAAAATCTTTCCACTAAGGACTACTTAAGAGTTGTTAATTTGAGAATATTTTTATCTAAATCTTTATAAAACCCAAATTTTAACTGACCATTATGATCAAACTAGACGGTTCACATGGAGAAGGTGGAGGAGCAATAATCAGAAATGCTCTGGCTTTATCTTTATTAACTCAAAAGCCATTTTCTATTGAAAACATAAGAAAAAACAGACCAAAGTCTGGCCTTAGTGCTCAACATCTAAAATGTGTTCATGCAGCACAGCAATTAAGTAATGCTAAAGTTTTATGGGATGAACTCAAATCAACTGAATTGCAATTTGAACCAGGCAAAATCCAACCGCAAACATTATCAATAGATATTGGCACAGCAGGATCAATAACTCTGTTAATGCAATCAATCCTTCCAGCTTGTGTTGTTGCTGAAAATAAAATCAGATTAAAAATAAAAGGTGGTACAGACACAAAATGGAGCATGCCCATTGATTATCTAAAAAATGTCTTGATTCCAACACTAAAAAATTATGCTGAATTTGAATTCAATCAAACAAAAAGAGGATACTATCCAAAAGGAGGAGGATTTGTTGATATAATAATAAATCCAAAATTTGAACTATCAAAAACCAATCCAATTGAACAAATCAGACAAATATCACCAGCAATCAAACTAATTGAACATGGGGATATTAAACAAATAAATGGCATGTCTCATGCATCAAAACAATTAGAAAAAGCAAATGTAGCTGAAAGATGCGCAAAATCTGCCAAAAAAAATCTTAATTTTGATTGTCCAATAAAAATAAGTTCTGAGTACTGTGAATCACTATCAATTGGCTCAGGAATCACATTGTGGGCTAAATTTGAATCTGGTGCAATAGTTGGTGCAGACAGTCTAGGTGAAAGAGGAAAACCAGCAGAGATTGTTGGAAAACAAGCTGCGCAAAATCTATTGGATCAAGTAAAAGCTCCAGTTGACAAATACCTAGCAGACCAATTAATAATATACTTGGCTATGTTTAAAGGTTCAATAAAAACATCAGAAATAACAAAACATACCACCTCAAATATACATATAGTTGAAAGCTTTCTTGGAAAAATGTTTAAAACAAAAGACAACACAATTACTGTGTAGGTGGTTCAAGTCCACCAAAAGCTTCTTGTGCAAGTTTTTTTAGCTTTGGATCAACTTTTCCTTTCTTAACCTTATGTTTTTTAAGTAAATCCTTAAGCTCTTTCAAATACTCTTTTTCATGTTTAGGAGTATTTTTGATCTCTGCCCAAAGTTTATTATCTTCCTCAATATTCTTTTCAATATCTTTTATCTTTTTTGTTTGTTCATCTGTAAGTTTCATTTTGAATACTTCTCCTCATACAAGTTAGCAGCTTGCATAATAACCTTTTCAGCTGCGCTCTTGCCTTGAAATTTAGCAACCTTACATTTAATATTTTGTAATTCCTTATAAATATTAAAAAAGTGTTCAATTTCTTTTAAAGTATGTTTTGGAATATCCTTTAAATCTCTAAATTGTCTATAATTCGGATCACCTACTGGAACTGCTAAAATCTTAAAATCCTTTTGCTTGTTATCAATCATCTTAATCAAGCCAATTGGCCTTGCCCTAAGTAATGTCAAAGGATACACAGGATGGCTACTAAAAACCAGCACATCAAGCGGATCATTATCATACCACCAAGTCTTTGGAATAAAACCATAATCCCCTGGATAATAAACAGGACTATACAGAGTTCTATCTAATTTTAGTAAACCAGTTTTTTTATCTAATTCATATTTGTTTTTAGATCCTTTTGGAATCTCAATAATCGCATTAAACTCCTTAGGAATTCTACCTGCACTAACATCATGCCATGGGTTCATAATATCACCTTTAGGAATTCAATATCTTTCTCAATTAAATCTTTTTGGTTTTTTGGTATAGATGTTTCTAGTACTACAGGCACATCTAGGTGTTTTATTGGTTTTATAGCCTGAATGTATTCAGTATAGGATGTGTGGATGGGTTGATGTTCAATGTTATTTTGAAAACAGCTCAAGTGCACTTCATAAATTCTATTTTTAAATTTGTCAAAATATCTCTGGATTTCTTCAATGTTAAAAGTTGCTGCATGATTGATATCAAGAGTCAATCCAAACTTTGGAAATTTGAGTAGCCAAGATTCAATTTCTTCAATGGGGATTTTTCTGGAAAGCCTCATATTTTCTATTGATACTCTCATTCCTGAGCTAAGGATTAGAGAAGGATCGATTATGTTGTGAGGATGAAATAAAATGTTTATAGCCTTTATTTTCTTGTATACTCTTTTCAAATCAGCAAGAGCTTTATTTGTAGCTTCATCCTTGTCAAAATCAATACCGTAAATGGGAGCATGGATAGTATTAAACTTTTTTCTAGCAAGGAATTTAAGGTTAGCCTCAGTAATCTCCTTTTCTAAGTATTCAAGCTTTATAACTCCCACCTCAAAGGAATCAACATCAAACTGCTTACAGATTTCAATTCTTTCATTTAAGTCATCTGTCCACCTATGCACGCATCCTGTTGATAATGAAATTATCATTTTGAATATTCTCCTGCCATTTTGAAATAATTTTGCAAGGTATCCTTGTATATGCAATGATCCAATTTATTAAGATTCTCAGGAGCTATCCACTGATAATCAGTGTGTTCATCTGAAAGTTCAATATTTTTTGTCTTGGCTTCTGCTAGAAAGACATAGATTATTTCTGTAACTTCTTCCTTTTGGAGTTTGAATACGGGCAACTCCTTTATTAATGAAATAGCAAGACCTGTTTCTTCTTTGATCTCTCTTTTTAGTGCTTGCTTGATATTTTCTCCTTGATTGACTCTGCCACCAGGACACTCCCAAGACGGGCATTTGGAAGATTTGTGTTGTTCTGACTCTCTGAGAAGCAAGTATTTGCCGTCTTTTCTAACAATTCCTTTCACAATAATTTTTTCTTTCATAAAATGTTTTCAATGTTGATTATGGATTTTTGAAAGTGCATTGAATCATCAAAACCAATCCTTGGGCAAGCAGCATTAACAAAACAATCAATAAATGGAAAATTCTCAAGATCATTAAAATTAATTGTGTTAAATATCAAATAATAAAAATTCTTTTCCTTGTATTTATCTTTAAGAGCTAGTGCTTCTTTGTAATAATTCTGACCTGGTTTTGTGCTGATAATAATTCCAATCTCATCTGAATCTAAAAACTTAAGATAAGCACCTTTTTGTTTTTGCAATAGTTTTCTTACATGTTTATCTTTTAGTTGGTAAAACTTTCTTGACATTGGATTAAAAACAAAAACAGGCCTGTCATGCTTTATCAAAATCTGCTTAGGATGAAACTCGCCGGTTCCAATATATAAAAATGCACCAGCATCAACTTCTAAATCAAAAACATCACAACCAAGCATCTGACCTTCATGCTTTGAATGCTTTCCTTTTACTAAAACAACTTTCCTATCTGTCTCTTCAATACTCTTTTTAATATTATCAACATGGCAGATATGCTGCACAGTTGTAACTAAAGCCACTGTTTTAGGTAATTTGTTTATAGCGGATCCTGGAAGACTGACATCTAATTTTGAATGTGCTTCAACAAACATTACTTTCATAAGTAAAAGTGAGCTAGTGGTATTTAAATAACTTTTCACGAATGGAACTTGTTAATATGGTATTGACTCCACCTGGCCAGTTCGCTCGACAGTTTGTTATTCTACACTTCATTTTATTAACAATCATGCTCCCAGGCTAACAAACTGTTCCTTATTTAGTCTTACGAGGATTCAGGTCTTGCTCACTCCCTTTGGGCCAAGGTGGAGCCAATGTATCAGAACTCTACAAACATTTAAATAAATCTTTATTATCTGACAAGCTATGAAAAAAGTAGCATTAGTTGTTAGAAATCCTGAGGATATTATCAAACTAAAATCCCAGCTAACTGATTTTGAATATGATGAGGAACAACCTGATTTTGTTGTCAGCTTTGGAGGAGATGGAACATTCCTTGTATCTGAAAGACTATATCCAAATATTCCAAAACTTATTGTGAAAAATAAACCCAGTATCTGTAAGAAATGTGCAGAAGGTGATATTTATCACTTAGTATCAAAGATTCTTAGAAAAGAGTATGAACTTGAAGAACACATCAAACTTAAAGCTGCACTTGACTCAAAAGAAGTAGTATGCACAAATGATTTTGTTATTAGAAATAAATACCCAACCCATGCATTAAGATTTAAAATAAAAATCAATAATGAACCAGTGGATGACATTCTAATTGGAGATGGAGTTGTGATTTCAACTCCTTTCGGTTCAACAGCTTATCATCACTCAATTACAAAGAAAAACTTTAACAAAGGTATTGGGATTGCTTTTAACAATCTAACAACAGATCCCAGGCACCAAATTGTTAATGAATCAAGTAAAATTGAAATTGAAATTACAAGAGGGCAAGCAGTATTCGCTGCTGATAACAATCCAGACATAATAGATCTACTAGAAGGACAAAAAGTATCAATTGTAAAATCAAATCAAAAAGTAAAAACAATCAAGATTCATAGCTAATTATTCTTTCAGGCAGACTTTGTTGATTCTTTAGCATCAAAACAAAGTTGGAGAACTTATCGCTAATATCCTTTTGGATACATTTATTTAATTCAGACCTAAAATAATTTCTTTTATGAAAAACATTTTCTCCAATAACAACTATTTTATTATACATAAATTTCTGCTGAGGAGCTTCTTGAATTTCAAAGTGGTTATTAACAAAGTTAAAATAAAATAATTTATCAAGGAAAATAAAACCTTTGGCTCGAGGTAAATTACTCTTGCTAAGCAAACCTTTTAGTTTATCTAAGTCAACTTGACCATGACTTGAATAAACATAAGCATTAATATTCTTATGTGCTTCATCTTTTTTTCTAATTCCAAGATTGTTCCTAATCTTCCAAAACAAATATCTTTCAGTATGTGCTTTTACCTTATTTGTCTTGACTGCATTTAACTGACTCCATAAATTTGTAATATTAACCTTGCACTTGACACATGACACAACATTTTTGTTTAAAAAACTTAGGTTCCTTACTTGTTTTTGTTGTTGTTCTAAGGAAATTAAATCACATTTGTTTAGTAAAACAATTGATGCACTTTTTATATGTTCAAGAGTATGTGTGCTCAATTTGTCTGCTTTTGCAAATCTTTCCCCATCAATAACACAGAAAACATAAACTTCAAAATCTCTAAGTATGCTTAGAACAGGATCAAGATTAGCTGCCCCTGAAGTTTCCACGACAATGAGATCATAATTAAGCATTGAATTAACAACTTTCTTGAACAAATTTAGATTGACACTGGATATACTACCATCATTAATTTCAACAACTTTTACATTCCCTAAACTTGAGATCTTACCATCCACACCAAACTCTGCAACCTCATTTTCAATAACACCTATCTTTTTATTGGGGTTTTGTCTAATAATCTGTTTAAGAAGCTCTGTTTTACCACAACCCAGAAATCCACTAATTATAATTACCTTTACCATCCTACGTGGCATTTTTTATTATAAAAATCAACTTCTTTACAATACGTGTAATCCGGAAATATGCAAATTGCAAAAGTGGCATTTGTATCTCCATCAACTACTGTTTTTTGATTTAAAAGATGTCCCTGAGATTCACAAAGTGAATATTCTCTACCACACTCGCCTGTTACAAATGCAAATGCTTCACATTCATTCCCATCATGGAAAACACAATAACCAATTTGTCTGTTATCTTCCAGTCTTAAGTCATATTCATAACCAATCCCTTCACAATAATTAACATCTATGCCAAAAACCCTTGGATATTTGGGTAGTTTATCTGACTCAGAAGGATTGTAAAAACAAAATACTGCAAGCACAGCTACTAGTAATATAAACATAAAAATTCCAATTTTACTCTTTTTTTCCATAGTATTAGGTTGTGCAAATCTGTATTTAAACTTTTGGTTAGCTTTAAAAACATCGCTATCAAAACCTTTTTAAAACCATAAATCATACCTAGAATAATGCCTACTTTCTCAAACTCCAAATTAAATACATTTGAACAGTGTAAACTCAGGTACAAATACGCATATATTGACAGAATTAAAACTGAAATTGAAACAACAATTGAAGCATTTATGGGTGACATGGTTCACCAAACCTTAGAAAAGCTATACAAAGATGTAAAATTCAAGCATCTTCCAAGTGTGCAGGAACTACTTGATTTCTATGGACAATTATGGGACAAAAACTGGAATGATGCAATAGTAGTTGTAAGAAAAGGCTATACTTCTGAGAACTATAAGCAAATGGGTGTGCAATTTATCAAAGATTACTATAAAAGAAAAAAACCATTTGACCGAACAAAAACCTTAGGTTTGGAAACAATGGATCTAGCTGAAATTGCACCAGGTATAAAATACCATATAAGAATAGACAGATTAGCTATAGTTGGTGATACATATGAAATTCATGACTACAAAACATCAAATTCTCTTCCAACTCAAGAAAAAGTTGATCAGGATATGCAACTAACACTGTACACTTATGGACTACGCAAAATGTATCCAGATGCCATAAAAGTAAAACAAATTTGGCATTACTTGGCATTTGACAAAGACATAATAATTCAAAGAACAGATGATCAAATAGAAAAAGCACGACTTGATGTACTTGATATAATAAAAGACATTGGTAAAAATACAGAGTGGCCACCATCAGTCTCTGCACTTTGTGGTTGGTGTCAATTCAAACCAATTTGTCCAAAATGGAAACACAAATATGACTTAGAAGACAAATCTCCTGGTGAGTACTTGGAAGATGATGGTGTAAAATTAGTAAACAAATTTGCTGAAGTCTCAAACAAAATAACTTCACTTGAACTTGAAAAAGAACAAGTAAGACAAGCTCTTGTCGGATTTGCCAAGAAAAACAACATTGAAATGGTATATGGTTCTGATGTAAAAGCAACAGTTAAAACATATCCCAGATCATCATTCCCCAAAAAAGATGATCCACTTAGAAAAGAATTCTTTAAAACACTTAAATTAATTGGACTATGGGATCGGTTAGCAATAGCAGACGTATATGAACTAACAAAGTTGATCAATAGAAAAGATCTGCATCAGGATATTGTTGATCTGCTTGAACCTTTTATTACAAAAGGTAGTATTGATAAGATATATTTGAGAAAAAGCTAAAGAAAATCCTGAAAATTTGCTATCCCTTATCCAAAGGAGTGGGGAATTTCACCAACTTTCCTAAGTGGATTTTCTAAAATCAAGAAGGCAAATTGACAGGCATTCAGCCCCAATCATTAATGATGGGGATTTCTACCTTCTTGATTTAAATAAATTCAAAATAACCCTGTTCTTCAAATTGCCAAAAACGTAATTTTTCAATAATTTCATCTCCCTTGAAAGTTCTTATGTTACCTCTTGGTCTCTGTTCATGTTTAACAATTGCATATGCTGCTCTAATAGAATCAATATCAGTTGGATGTTCTTGGGGTTTAAAACCTCTAAGTTTTCTATGATTCACAAAATTAAAAAACTTGTACAATACTGGTTCTCCTGAAGAAAAATCAACAGCATTTCCATCTATATGTCTACCTGGTCTTAGGTTGTATCCATCTCCAAGCAAGTTTGTACTATGATCAGGTACCCAAATAGCATCCAATTTTTCAATAACTGCATCTCTTTCTTTAATGTCAATCACATCTTTTGGCTTTGCGGTTGGTCTTTGAAATCCTCTGAAGGCAAGGTAGTGTGCAGCAGCACCAAGGAAATCTTCATCTGCTATCTCATTAGGACTTGTATGAACAATTGTTGGAGCAAAATCTTCGTCTGCTATCCAGTCAAGTTTCATTGAACATACCTCATGAGGATAAAAACGCATGGCAAAATCTTGGACAAAATCATCTTTGCCAATATTTACATGAACATATGCAGGAACTTTACCTTGTTCAACATGTGTTTTTGCTTTAACAGTTGTTGCAGAGGATAAAACTTTTCCCCTTGTCGCCTCATGTGGTCTATATGGTAAAGGTACATTTAATTCAAAATCAATGAACTCATCTTGAAAAGGTATTTGGAGATACTGTTCCACGAATCTTATAAGATTTGATCTTTCAGAAGATACTGAATTTATTGGTATACCAGGAAAATGAGTAACTGGATCCGCACACAATTCCATTGAAACTGCATTAACAATCTTTGGATGATACACAATTGCACTATACAAAATCAAATTCATCTCATCAGTTACATAATTTAAAGCAACTGGGTCAGTGTTAGTATGTATAATTTCTAATCTTTCTTCAAGAGCATCATTCATCTCATCTAATTCCATATCTTTAACATGTTTGCTTAGGGCTTTCATATTATATGAGGAAAATAATTGGTTTAATAAATCTTTTTGTTTTTGACTACTAGAAAGTGGTCTGGATCACTTGTAATGGTACATTAAGCCAATAATCAGTTCATTCAAACATAATTTGGACAGTGTTACTTTGTGGTGGTAAAAAAATCGAAAGATTTAAATATAATATATGCATACTGAATGCTATTATTTATGAGGCGAGTATTAAAATGAATATTTTTAGCAAAACAAACTTTCCAGACATGGTTCTTCCAAAAGATGGAGAAGACTTAGCTTTAAAACAAGTAATGGTAACTAGTGCAGTTCTACCTATAGACCATGAATTTGGAGGTCAATATGGAGCTGCTCAACTAGATAGATTTATGTTAATGCGAAAAATTGATGGTGGCGTTGATACCTACCCTTGTCCTTCAATTGAATTTGATGAAACATACAAGATTCTTGAAGAATTACAACCTGGAAACCCTGATGCAGACCATATTTTTAGAATTTTTGGTCCTGAAGTTACAGTGCAACAGGCAAAGAAAGTCATGCCAAATAGAGTGATAGGGTTTTCTAAAGAAGAAGGGTTTTTTGAGACTGAGCAAGGACTTGAAGATTTGTATATTGGTGATGCCATTGTTACTAATGCTACTTATGATGAAACAATTAATCCTGTTTGGCCGATACCAGCTGCACAATTTAATAATAGTTTCCGATTTCCATTAAATGCTAATATTTATTGTACTGCAAATATGCCTGAAATTTTGGATGGAGTGCAGGGATATGCATTACCTGCAGCAGGAAATCCGGTAGCTGCTTGTTTGGTTCCTGAAGACACAGTTTTGACAACACCTTGGGGTCAGAGATTATTTGCACAAGGTGGATTTCATTATCACCAAGCTATGGTTGATAATCCAGATGACAATTACCCAAATTTCGAATTTGAGCAGTTCTATAGTATTATTAGCCGAATCGATTCTGATCAATCTAGTGATAATCCTGCTGTAAACTATCTAAGACACTATTGGGGAGAGCAAGGACATGGAGATATTGAGATTGTGATTGCTGAAAAAACAAAACCTTCTATATTTTTAGGATCAGCAATTGTACCCGATGAAGAGTATGGATATTGGTTGAGTGAAGAAGGATTAACATCTCTTAAAACAGGTGATGTTGTGTTGGCTAGTCCTGTATTAACTGATGTGGCGTGGAGAATATTCCCTAATATTTTTAATAAGAAATATGATGGTTTTGTCCAGGGAGAAATGCCTGTAGAATTAATGCCTGAAGGTTAATACGATCTACAAAAACAGTTACCTATTAATATAATTCTATATTACCACTATTAATGACAACATTTGTGATGGATGCAAAACAGAAAAAAAAATACATCTATGATAGAAAGCTCCACAGAGATGCAAAAGTCCTATCAGAGCAAGAACAACTTCTAAACAAAGTAATTATACATAATGCTCTAACAACAAAAGAAGTTGAAACATTATTAAAAGATCATGTTAAGTATTATCCTCCTTGCTCAACAGAAGCTCACTTTTGGATAAAAAACAAAGGTGAAATCCATGTTGTAAATCCAAGAGGAGTTACAAGAAAAAAAAGAGATATTGATTTGGTTAAAGGTCTTAGTAAAATTCTTGGAAGAAAACTTGAATTAGAAGTAAAACATTACAAAGAAAGTAGCGTAGAAGCATCAAGAAGGTTTGAAGAATTTGCATATGAACTAGTAAAAGAAATATTTGATAACATTGATCATGAAAAAACAATTGAACATGGCCAGATCTTTCTAATACTTGGACCACATAAAGCATACAAATTTGAAAATGTTTTGTTTGAAAAACAAAATGACTATCTAAACTGTAAGATCATCAATAATAATGGCCATCAGGTAATTTACTTTGACTATATTTTTGCTGACCAAGCAAAAAACATACTTGAACATGTATACTCTATAGTCAGTTCATATTATAAAAATGTTGATGTAAATGTGTTTCACTATGGGAAAATTGGATCAATAAAAGAAGATGTTTCTGTTGGAGATGTCTGCTTGCCAATAGCTGCTCTAGATGAAAACAAAGTTATTAATGGAGACACAAGAGCATATCCTATACATAATAAATTAGTATTCAGTAAGAAAAGCAATGATTTATTTAAACAATCTGTTGGAAACAAAGTTATCCATGGAATCACAATCAACACTACTTCTGTATTAAACCAATCATTTGAGGTTTTAAGACAAATAAAAAATGCAGGTGGCGATTTTCTTGAAATGGAATGGTCAGTAATGGCATCACTTGATCACGGATATCACAGCAACTATCCAAATTTAGGGAAAATTAACTATTATTTTGCAGGAATAGTATCTGACAAACCACTAGATGGAAAAACCCTTGCAGACACCAAATACCCAGCTGAAAAAATGAGAAAAATAGTAAAATCATATATTAAGATTATAACTCTTTTTACTAGTTAGTGGTGACAATTATGAAACATTTAAATATTGATTATTCTTCCCACATAACAGGCTGTAATATACAGTTGATGATAATATGTGAATATTGAAGGGTGAAGAAAATATGGATGATGCAAGAATTTTTTTAGGAGATTGGTACCAGCAAGGACATAATATGCTTGATATACTACCAAATACACATTTAGTTGCCTATGGTTTTAATGGAATGGAATTAGATTCATTATTGACTGGAGAAGGATTTGATATTGCAGAACTAAAAACAGGTGATGGTTTAGAATTTGAAATACCTATTTTTAATGCAAGAGAAAGAGGACCAAAGAGTGAGCTTATACCAAGAGGTCGAGAGTTCTATAGCCAATTAAAAGGACAAAATGTTATTGTTGAAAATGCACTAACTATCAAAGGAGTTGTAGCAACAAAAGCTGAATACCTGATTTTAAAATTGGATTATAGTGAAACATCATTGGATGATCCGGTATTTACTTGTAGTGACATTACAAAAGGAGAATACCTAGCATTGGATTATGATGATCAAATTCCTGGATTTGAAGAATTACCTGAATTTGCTGAAAGTGGTTATACAAGGAGGGATGCAGCAAATGCAATGTGGCATAAAGTTCATGAGATTGTATCTCCAGAGAGATCATTAGGATCTATTGTTCAGAAACCTTATTTTAAAAGACCTGACGTACCTGAAGAAATGTTCGAGGAATGAAAAATGCCACTACCAAACCCAGCATCAGGAGCGTCAGATTATGGACCTGTAGAAAAGGATCCAACTTTTCCAAAAGTAATTGGTCATAATGTATTACCATTAGGAGCATTAAAAGCAATGTATGCAGATAATTTCTTTGAAGCAGGGACAGATATTCTTGAAAGACCTGCCGTGAGAGGATTAGAGGGATCAAGAGATGTACATCCACTAACAGAAATTGAATCAGTTGATGCAATAATTAATGCAATGCAAGTTAATGATGGACCAATGAGTTTAGGAGACCTTGGAACAAAGGAAATTGCAGGAGATAAACACTGTTATGAATTCTTTGGCACATATGATCCTGAAATAGATACCATATTCTTAGAGGTTGAAGATCCAAACAGAGTAGGTTCTTTCAGCGGAATGGTATCTGAAAGAGTTAGATCAGCGATTCTAAGCCTAACTCAGTATGATGTGAATGTCTTCTTTGTAAACAAATTTCCAAAACCAGGACAACAAGAACCCGTTTGGGGCCAAACTCTTGGATATGGGAGTGGAGATACAAGGAACTTTCCCAGAAAAGGTTAACTTAAATCATTGTTTATTTTTTAATCTTTTTTAATGCAGGCAAAATGAAACTAGATCAAGCGCTAAAAGTTGTTGAAGATATGTGGTCATATAATGCACATACCGATATTTTAGATAATCCTGCGCTAGAAAAACTACTAGAGGAGCTTCATCAAGGTTCTGGTCAAATCTTATCAGAATTTTTATCTGATAGAGGAGATAGTTGGTTAGTTGATAACTCTGATGTATCTATGATTATACCTTCCTTTGGAGAAGTAGGATCTGATTCAAAAGAGTTGTTAGGTGACATAACAACATTTCTCTTCCTAAAGCGTTCCTTTTACCACGAGCTAGAAAACTACTCTAATTGGAGTCAAACCGAACATCCAGATGTTGTTGATTATGGAGAAGACGCAGAAGCTTGGTATAATAGTATGAGTGTAACTCTTAAGAGTATATCTGCTTTTGTTGCTGGACTTCCATTTCTAATTGGTGGTCAGTTTTATGGTCCATCACTATTTGTTGGATTAACCTTATGGATAGGGGGTTTAGTTGGCTACCTAGCTAACTTTAAAAACACCCATGAACTAGATGATGAAGGAAGTGCTTTGTGTTTGTTAGATGAGTTGAAGTCAAGAAGTATGGATGACAATGATTTTTATGATCTATTGTCTGAAGAATTTGATCAGCTTAGTTACTTTTCTAGAAACTTCTCAGCAATAACCTCAGCCATAGAAAGAAGTAGAACTGGTGGAATTGAGAAATACTTTGGAGACATTAGGGTTGGAATAGCACAAGCTCAAGGCAGGATTAGCCTTGAGGCATTTAGATATGATGCAAAATCTATTAGTACTTCTCGAAAGGATATTGATTGTGCAACATCTTATAATGATACTACTTTTAGCAACCTTAATTAACTCATATTTTGTCACCACTATTAAGATATAAAAAATACAAAGGCTTATATACAAAAACACTTTCCTGATTATATATGAAATCTGCACTTGATAACTTAGTAGACTACAATGTTTTATGGCTTGGAAGACATGTTGCTTTAAGCACTCATCAAGTAAAATATGGTCATCAAATAGCAGGTGCATTAACTGAAGATTTAGATTTTATAGGAGACAAACCAAAGCCGGGTAGAATATCAAATATCATATTTGCAGTGACATCAGGTAATCAACATCTTCTAAGAGACAACCCAATCGGTTTTGCAGATAGAATTGTTCCATTAAATGACTTAGGGCGTCTTTTGGAAGATAATTATGATGTAACTTACAGTGTTGTAAGCATACCTCATTTTCCTCAAATTCATAACTGGCCAGAAGTTGTCACAAAAATTGTCTCAAGACATTATGGACTTGGGGATAAACCATTTTTTAATCCTGATAATATGATCTTTTTGGGATCCACTCCTGCTATTGTTAGATTATTTCAAATGGAAGGATACTCAGTTTTGGGTTCTGAATTAATTTCACTACAACCCGAACCAAAATACTGTGCAAGAAATCCATGGGATATTTTAATGGAAGCAATAAAAATTCCAAATATAAATAAAATTCCAGATCTATCTTCTTATACCAAAAGATGGTGGGCATCAAATACCAAAATTTTGAATGATGCTAAAAAACTATTCGCTGATCCACTAATGGGAGGACTAACTTCAACAAGAGATTACTTCTCGTATGGTTGGGACATGAGTAACCCTGCTGTTATGCAATCTAAATATGATTCCTTAGATAAATTTTTATTCCCAGGAAAAATTGTTGATGAAGGATGTTCTGATGGTGCTTTACTAGCAGTAATCTCAAGAGAATTTCATAAAAAATACACTGATCAGCAATTAGCAGACATTTCTTTATATGGTGTAGATATCAGTACTGAATTTTTTAATAGATGTTTATCAAAACGACAATCAGGAGCATTTGGTAAAATATTAGCATATTTTGATCTGGCAAATATAATGAACATAGAAAGTGGACCTGGTAAAAGAGACATTACTATTTGTAATTCCACACTACATGAATTATGGTCTTATGGTGAGCAAGAAGAAACATTAGGAGAATATTTTAACCTGAAATATGGACAAACAAATGATAATGGAAGATTAATCATAAGAGATGTTTTAGCTCCAGACAATCCAGATGATGAAATCTATTTACTGGTAAATCATGAAGATGGAAGCAATGAAGATTGGAACAAACAATTCTCAACAGAAGATAGAGTTGCTCTGCAAGGTCACCTAGAGAATCTTTCAACTCACGCTAGGTTCAAAAGATTTGCAGTAGATTATTTGGCTTCAGTAAGAGATGTGAAAAGAAGAGGACCTGAAACACAAATTCAATATGAAGAAAACGAAATTGATGGTCAAACATACATAATAACAAAAAGAAAATGGGCAGCTGAATTTATGATAAGAAAAGATTGGACAGACAGTTGGTACAGTGAGATGAATGAAGAATTCTCATTTTGGACTCATGATCAATGGAAAGCAGAACTAGAAGATTCTGGTTGGAGTTTAATTGTTAATGAAGAACACCCAGAACTTGGAAGCCGAGCTTATGTTGACCATTGGAAAATCAAAGATTGGATTGGAAGTGTTGAGATGTTTGAACTTGTAAATGGAGATTTAGTAAAAGCTGAACTTCCGTATACTAATCAAATATTGATAGCTGAAAAAATAAAATAAAAAATAATATAATTAAAATTTTTTCAATATGTTACTTATTCCTCAGGAATTTTCAGTGTCCCATTATCATACAAACGCTTTCCATTTGCTACCAAATTAACAACAAGTACAATTCCCTATATCCCAGCATGGGCAACTGTACCTAGAGGAAAATAAAACCAAGAACCAAAAGAAGCACCACCCATTATAGCTTTGCCAAATCCTTCATTTTTTCTAAAATTTTCCATTTGTTCTTCAAAATCTGCATGAGGTCCACCATAAAATGCTACACCCCCAATTGTTCGAATATCATACCCTAGTTTTTGTCCTGCCCATTGTAATGGTATACCCAGTGGATCAAAACCCATTAATAATCCTTTGATTGGTATATCTCTAAGTTATTCTTCAACACTTTTGAAATAATGAGCTCTTTTATGAGAAATATCTCCTAGTAATGTCAATGGTTCTCCAAATGATAATTCTAGAATCCAACCTTCAGGCAAATCATAAACAATACTTTTACCATCTACGTAAATTTTTCCTGTTGGTGTTAGTGACTGAATATAAAGTGTATCTGCAAATCTATATTTATCCCTTTCTTCAAGGTTACCTCTTATGTGATATTGAATTTCTTTTTGATCCAGCGGCATAATGATTCCACCTTCATTTTTCATTGATGCTGTGGAACCTGCAGCAGTACATACCAGAACTCCATAACTCTCTCTAAAAAACTGAGGGTCAGGATCTTTATTTGTCCAATACCTAAATGAAGTATTTGCTTGAGGTATATGGTGAGCAAACATAATATCATTAATAATTAGTTCATCAAGTATTTTAGGACCTCCATTTGAATTAACACCATTCGCAACCTTCATTTTTAGTCTATGGATTGTTGTGGTTGGCTGGGATTCAATACTTTCCAAAAATTCCCTTAATTCAGCTGTTACAATAGAACAAAAATGTCCAACACTCCAATAATCATCTGTATTTTGAGCTAAAAGAGGAATTCCACTTAAGTGATGTCCTGCACTGAGAAAAGTTCCATCTCCACCTGAACTTAAAACAGCTTTATATTTGTTTTCATCTATGAAAGATCCTCTCCTAACATGGTCAAATTCCACACCTAGGTCATTAAGGATCAGAATTGTTTCCTGAACATTGAAAAAATGCTCTCTATAGCTTCTTCTCATATCAACAGCATCTTCCTGATCACTAAATAAGAACATTACATCATCTAAGTCACCAGAAAGAATGATCTCTTCATACCTAGTAATTTTTTCATATAGTAAGAGTTTTCCAATCATTAATATATGCAAACAATTTCTCATATATAAATGTTACCACTAAATAATGGCTAAATCTTGCAGGTTTTCACTTAAATCCTTTTAATCTTCTATTCTCATCTAGATCCCCAACCATTTCCAAAGGTTCACCATACTCACAAACAATCCTATCACCTAGTCCAAACCTATACCAAACATGCTCTCCATCTACTCTCATAATACCTTCCCTTGTTTTTGAAACAAGCTCTAAATGTGTTGAGGGTACAAACTCTCCAATCTTGTCCCTAGAACCAGTAATAAAATAAACAAAATCAGCATCCAAAGGTAAAACCTCTGATCCAAAGTTGTGCACTCCTCCAGTACTTCCAGAAGGAGTTGCAACAAACAAATCATAACAATCTCTAATCTCATGAAGCTTCCCCTCTTCAATAAGATCATGCCTAAAATTGCCTCTATTTTCGTGATAAACTAAAATATCATTAAGCACAAGTTCATCCAAAACCTTATCATTAAAAGTCAACTGTAATCTTTGTACCTTTGTTCTAGGAAAACATTCTAAACTATCCAAAACATCAGCGAACTCATAGGCATTACAGCATGTGTAAATACCTCTGCTTTTATCTGGATCAGAATTAATACCTAACAAAGGTATACCTCTAATAAAATGTCCAGCTTCAATAAAAGTTCCATCCCCACCAACAGTAACAATAAGATCATAACTAGAAAGATCTGGTCTTTTGGATCTATGGAAAATATCAAACTTAACATTTGTGTTAGATAGGGTATTAACAACAGTCTCAAGAGATTTTTCATGAGCATCATGACTTTTTAATAAAACAGGATTCTCTGCATAATCTCTTGTCTGTTTATCTGGTGATGATTTATAGTAGCTATGCAAACTATTCTTGTGCAAGACTAAGATTGTCATGCTGTCATCAACACCTCTAGTAGATCTTTATCATAAACCTGTTTGACCCGAGCATTACCTTCAATTCTTTCAAGGACTTTTAGTGTTCCAGCTGGAACATACTCTACCACGCTAAGACCATTATGCATCCTATGCCTAATATCAGTGCCAGATACATGCTTAAACCTTGGAAAATCTGAAGACTCAAAACCACGCTGCTCAAAATACTCTCTCTCACTTTCAGAAGGAGTATACACTCTATAGAATTCAGGAAATATATCCTTTAAAGACTCAAACCATTTATCATAATCATGTAGGTCTGGAATGGGATAAATTGAAACTTGTTTTGTAACAATCTCTTCAACAGATTTTTCAACCATCTCTTTTCTTTCTTCAAATGTAAATGGATTACGTTTCCAAGCCTCAACCAAACTCTTATTCTCATGGTCATATTGACTGCTTCCAATACCTATTAGAATCTCATCAATAGATTCATCCTCATCCATGAATTTAATAACTTCCAAATGAGCTGTGTGAAAAGGTTGAAACCTTCCAACATATAATCCCCTGTTCATATCAATACCTCCAATCTTTGCCTTACATCTACTGCACATGGTCTTTTCAATGGATCTTTGTCTAGCATCTCATAGACCAATTCCTTTAATTCAGGATTAACATTCAAAACTTCAGAATCTCTGACAGGACTATAGGCATGTGCAAGTCCATATTTTAACACCTCACTTTGCCTGCAATCTTCACCTTCTTTGAAATCAAAAAATTCAAAAGGATGTTCTCCAGTCAAAGTTTCATAAAGAACAATACCAAGCTGAAAAATATCTGAAGCCTTATAAGAAGTAAAACTTAAAACCATCTCTGGTGTCAAGTATCTTGGTGTGGACAATAATGAATGAGCTTTTTCACCATGTTGTACCATACCAAAATCAAGTAATGTCAAATCTTCACAATGCACAATAATATTCTTAGGCTTTACATCCATGTAGATAATATCTTGTTCGTGCAGATACTTCAAAACATCAGCTAAATCTCTAGCATAACTTATTGCTAATTCTTGTGAAAGCAAATTAGCTGGATCAATATGTTCAGTGAGTTCATGTCCTTGTGCAAACTCAAAGATCAAAAACTCTGTACCTTCATGGAAAAAACTACCATAATAACCCACAATATTTGGATGTTCAATTTGTTCTAAAATCTCTTTTTCTCTTGTTTGACCTTTAGGATCAGCATAATCTAGCTGAAACCTAAGTCTTTCTTTTAAAACTCGATCTCCATCTGGAGTGTGTATAGCACATAAAAAAGCAGAATTTGGAAAAAACCTATCTTCATCACCCTCTTGGATAACACCTAAAACCCTAGCACCATTTTTACAAGCATAATCTTCCACTAAACTTAGATTCTGTTCTCTATTAGAGCTCTTTCTAATATTGTAATCAATCTTTGCCAAATGGATTAAATCAGGATTCTTTGTTTTCTTAGCAAGAAAATATTTAATAGGAGTGTTACCTCCTCCAGTTGAAACCAATTCCTTAACATTTTCCTTTAGCACCTCAGTTGGATCAAGACCAATTTGTGAAATCTCATTTTTAATCCTCTCAAAATCAACAGTTTGAATATAAAAACCATCTTCATCATGATAAAGAGGGATCATAGAAAATGATCTATCAAGTAGAAAGTCAAAATACTCATCAGGAGATGCAAGTGCTTTTACGACATTAATGTCTCCACCATACCATAATGCTACTTGTCTTAATTCATCAATTCTATCTTGATTACCTGATTTACTATAGTATTGCAAAGCTTTTTCCAAACTCAAGTTTAATAGATATGCTGTTCCTGCAAACTCAGACGATTGAGAATCATTAGAACTTAAGACAACCTGATCAATACTCTCAAGACTAGCAACATCTCCAAGATCAAAAACCTGTTTCATTAATTCATTAAGTTTCATTCTTCAAACTCATCTCTAAACATACTTATGCTTGCATTAGCGTACAATTTGCAAAGTGTTGTAATTGCATAAACAGAAGCATCATACTCCCTACCTGCAAGAAGAGTATTTTCGATAAACTCAATATCACATTCATCATCAATAAAATCCAAAGCAGCATCACAAAAAATTGCAGCTTTTATGTCATACCTTGAATTAATTGTTGGCAGAACATCTTTTATCACTTCATTATTAATCTGATCTACAACTAAAGCTGCAAGACTAATATAGTGACTTGGCACATCCCTAAGATTGTCAAAAGAACCTCCTGCAACCACATTAAGTCTATCATATCTCTCTTTACTCTCAGCTTCAGTGGATGGATCCAGGATGTTATTCATCAAGTATTGAGCAACAATATACTTTAGCACAAACTCTAGATTTGGATCAAGTTCTGGATCTCTTCTCTCCATCTCATCCCCAAATTCAGCAATCCTTGCAAACATAGAAAAATCATCAAAGAAAACTGTGGCAGCATAATCCATCACTACAAAAGCTTTAAAAAAATCTTCTCTGGTAGTTTTTATAGGATTATTAATAGCCTCATCACTAACAAGTTTATCAATATAAAGAGCTTGTACTGGACCAAAGTTTAATGGAAAATCCTTGCTAGAGTCATCTGGTAGATTCTGTAAAGTATAACCAAACATTACTAGTTGATGAGTTTCAATCTCACCCAGGTCAATCTCTCTAATGTTTGTTTTTGTATTCTTGTTCTTTAATGCTGCAATTAAATCTATATCATTCATTTTGTTCACCATACAAATGCCCCATTTTTTCCATCCAATCACTTTTGTGAGCTCTTGGTTTACATCCCCCTTGCATTGAGAAAACACCGAATCTAAGGTCCTCTCTAGTACTATACTTGATGATACCCTTCAATGGATCCTTACCATTTGCAAGCCTTATTGCCTCACCAACAAGAGCAGAACCCATTGTCTTATTTGTATTAATTACAGAGGCATCAGGTGCGTAAATGCAACTAGCAGGATTATAAGATGCAAGAGCCATGTCATCAATACCAGTCTGGCAATCAAGGCATGCAGTTCTACCTGGAAACACAGTACTAACCTGACCACCACTAGTACTAGTACCAACACTCAGATATGGAACACCATATTCATTGACTAAATAATTTAGCAAAGCTCTAGTTGCATGATTGTCAACACAATCCACAACCAAATCAATACCCTCAAATAGATAATCAGAATCTAAATCTACTTTAGCGTCAATAGCAGTAATGTTTGCTTCAGGTTTAATCCTAAGCAATTCTCTTCTTAAGGCCTCAGACTTCTTATGACCAACAGAATTATGGAAAAATACTTGTCTGTTTAGATTATGATCTTCAACAACATCATAATCAACTATGATTAATTCACCAACTCCAGCTACAACAAAACCCTTTGCAGTAAAATTACCTGAAGCACCTGCTCCAATCTGTAAAACAGTCAAATCAGAAATATCAGTTGAAGTAAGAGGAGAATTTCTCTTCCAATCAAATCTACTTGCAGACTCCAAATTATAAACAATAATATCCTCAAGTTCCTCCTCTCTTTCAAGAGGCATTACTAATTTTCTTGCCTCATCAACACCAAATCCTGCAATAAATTGACTAGGAATCACTCCCTGAGGTTCTCCAAAAAAATCATGAAACAAAGCATTTTGAAAAATCTCCATGCTTGAGTCAAGAGTATAAACCGCACCAGCTGAAACTTTCTCAGATGCAACCAAACTAACAACTGGAATATCAAAATCTGCTGCATATTCCAAAACATTAAGCTTTGATATAGGGTTATTTGTTGCTTCAATAATAACATCAGGATCACCAATGAGAGTAACATTCCTACCTTTAGCAACATCTATGTTATGAGCTCTAACTTCAACATCTGGATTTATTTTCTGGGCAAACTCTGCAATTGACTTTGCTCTGACCCTTCCTGGTGAATGCACATAACCCTGTGTGAAATCTCTTTCCTGTGCAATTCCATGTCCATATATTTCTATTTGACCAAAACCAAGAGCTGCTAAAGTGACTGCACAGTCGTTGGCTAAAGCATCTCTGCCAATCAAAGCAACCTTGGCATCACTTAATAGCTCTTGATCCCATCCATCTATTAGTTCTTGTCTATTGTATCTATTAACCTGGTTCATATTATTCACCTTGTTTTGTATCTCCTCAACTTATTGCCACTCAGTAAGTGAGATTCAATCAAACCATCAACTTGATGAGCATCCTCTTGGTATAAAACTGGAAAATCTGTGAGAAAAGTAACAAAATTCTCGTCTAAATTACCTCTAAAAAGATCATCAGTCAACTGATAACAGACATAAGATCTTTGTGGAAGCAAGAAGAAATCTCTTACACCGGCTTTTGGTCTTCGTTTTGAAAATTTTACTGCGTGTGAAAAATCACAGTAATCAGTTCCAACCATCTTATCAACAATGTTGGCAACAAATTTTCTATACTTATGATCATATCTCTTATCAAAATCAATATGCTCCCCCATTGCATACTCAGCCATTGCCCACTGTACTTCTTGGGCAAGAAAGTAACAATCTTCTAACCTGGAAGCTTGATCTTTTCCCATGGCAACAGCAGTATCAGGATCAATTAGAAAATTCTGAACAAATTCCAAAAAGACTGTATTCCTAAGCTCAAATATCTCAAGTTTTTCTCCTGAATTCAATTCTTGCATTGAGGTATAGCTAAACCTCTCCATAAAATCAGCAATAAACTCTTCTTCTGACAATGGGTCATTTAGATTAGCAAATTCTTCGTTTACTAAACTCTCATAGAGCATTTCCTCAGGATTAGCACCTAAAATGCTCGTAATCATATGAGAATGCTCACCACCACTAGAAATATAATCAATAGCACACCCAAAAAATTGTCTTCCTAGTTCCTGATACTCTTTTGAGAAATCCGGACCTCTAACTCTTTCTCTGTAAAATACTCCACTAATTGAGATCTTATTTCTAATATCCTTTTCAATATTTGTAAGTGTATATGATACACTTTCTGGATCGTTAAAAACAAACATCCTTGGTCTAGTGGGACTATTTCGCAAAAATTCACCATTGACTTTTGTTTTACTCATATGCTCTAAGTAAAACTCTTCTCTAACATTTACAACAAGGCTGTATGCAAATGGATCTCTCTCAATTTTCCTTAGAATTCTAGCATCATCACTAACCTGTACACCAGACAAAGTATAATTATCAAACTCAAGCAAATCATCTTCAGTAGTAAACACAGCTTCACTGGTCTTAAACATGGTGTGTGGGGCAATTCCATTTAGAACCTTTTGAAAGTTCCTCACATCAGTATCAGAATGAAAGGTACTCATTGTTCCATGTGAGTGCCACCAACCAGCTATCTCGTAATTCATACTATCAATAATTCTAACCGAACGAGCTACTCCCTCTGGACTAACTCTAACATAAGCACTCTCTGCAGACTGATTATCGGCTAGGTAAACATCGGTTATAACATCATCTAAGGAGCCTTTTGGTTTAAGCAAGTAACCATAAGCTTCCATCGGTTGGTTGGACATCTCTGTAATTAATTTTGAATACAAAAAAGCCTTATTCAGAGCAGCACTAGAAATATGAAATTCTCTAGATACATCAAATTCAGTTTGTTGCTGAGCCAATTGATTTAATATTTGTAATCTTTGTAATCTTTGTGTCATTTTATTCTCACTCCATTAATTCATTTAATACAACAAGACCTCTTCTATCCACTTGTTCTCTTGTTAACCAATCTGAGAAATGGTTTTTGTCAAGTCTGTTGTATGGATTATTCCCGGATCTATATCCTGTCATTAGTGTTTTTGTGCCCTGGTCTAACAATCTTGCAACTTTTTCCTCAGAATTTAAACGATGAGTGTTTGAAGCAGTACTCCAACTACCAAGGCAAATTTTTTGCATTGATGAACTGCCAGACAAGAATGGATGTGCGTAGCTGTTTATAACAATTGGATTACCTACATCAAAACCACTTCCACTTTGAGAAATTCTTACAGCAACCTCAGCAGGTCCAAAAGGAACATAACAATCCTGACTACTTACATGAGGACTCTTTAGTGCATATGGTGGAGTTCTAACAAAAGCATAATAACCTCCATTTAATATCTTAAATCCTGCATCATTAACAACATATTCCCGTCTATTGGCTAATTGTTCCAACCTTTGTCTTTGCTCAGCAATCTTGTGTAGTTCAAGACTTTGATATTCATCATTTTCAATTGCAGCAATTTTAATTCTTTTCTCAAGCAAATTTCCATGAAGCCTTTCAACATCATCTGCACTTCCAACAAGAATTGGAAAATACAACCTATCATCTAGGAAGACAGATGAAGTATTAACTAAGTTTTTTAATTTTGAATATAATCTTCTATCAATATCGAATCTTTCTGTTGTAAGTAATGAAGCTGCTTCATCTTTACTTGCTGTGGTTGGAAATCGTCTAAATGCAGCACAAGCACTCGGTGTCATTTCCTCCTGAAATTCTTCTCCAAGTTCAGGTACAGTAAACAACATGTAAACTCTGTCATCAACTATTAAGAAAGGATTGGTACCCAAGGCCTGTGTTAGGGCAGAATAATCTCCTGAAGCATTTGTAACAGGTCTATACTCATTTTCAATTCTTGAAACTAAATCCCTTTTTACCCGAGCCAGCTCCCGTAATACAGATAAAGGAACTTCAACTGCACCTTCTGGTTGTTCATAAACAATATCTTCACCTAGTAACTCAAGCAATCTTTGATCACGATTCTCATCAGTAATTAATGGTAAAACTCTATCCGCCAAAAATGCTAAAGTTCTGTTATTACTTATTAGCTGATTGATTCTATCCCTTGACATGTAATCTTGTCTTGACAAAGTACGCATGAATCTTGTTTGAAAAGCAACAATAGCTTCCTGATTTCTTTCCATATACAGTGACTCTAATTCATCAATCTCCATAACAGGCTCAACAGAATAATCTATACCTGCAAGATCTAGAAAATCAACCCCATTATCTCCTAATGTTGTTTGAAAAAGTGTATCATTGTAAATAATTAAAGGTGTTTCTAAATCAAATAAATTTGTTCCAGGTAATGTGCTTGATCTCATTTTATTCCTCAGTTTTGAAAAAAAAATTGCCAGAAGAAAACCAGCAGCTAGCGGTTTTAATCTGGACAAAGTAAAACTAATATTACCTACCTCCTTCCTCATGCGTTAGTATTGCAAGTTTTAGGTAATTGAAAGGAGCTGCACCTGCAATCTCTTCCTGATAAAACCTATCACTTTGCGATACTGTTTGAGTTAGGGTGCTTCCACCTGTAGGTTGTCTCTCATTGTACATAACCATGTGGTTATGTTGACCCAAACGCTCAACAACGTTATCTTTAATCGTTACTTCAGATCCTTGTATTGAGGTTTCATTGATCATGTAATCAACAATTCCTGCAATACTCAAGTTACCGTCCTCCATAACGTCTGGTGGAATTGTTCTAGTGATATACGAACTAGACAACCCACCTCCGAGCTCAACAATTGTTTTTAACTCCGGGTCAAATTCGGGTGTTATCTCTGGAAGTACATCTACTTCCGTTTCAATCGGTTCTACATCTGTACTTAATCTTCTTTGATATGTACTAGATGATGAATCCATACTTACCATTTTTTTACCTCCACATTTATTATCTGATGACTAATATGTCCCTTCATGACCAGATAATCTGTTAGTATCTGCTCATGATCAAATGCAAACTGGTTCTTTCCAAGCATATCTACAACATCATCAATTGTATAGAACTTGGCAGCTTTTGCATCACTACCACTCCTGATTATTCCGCGAGCTTTTGCAGTGTATACCACACTAACAATCCTAGCTCTTGGATCTCTGCTTGGTTGAGAATAAATACCAAACAATTTAGGAGTGGAAATTTCTAAACCAATCTCTTCCCATGTTTCCTTCCTTGCATTCTCTTCTGTTGTTGTATATGGTTCAAGAATACCTCCTGGAATAGCTTTTTTACCAGCAGGATTATAGCGGTCAATCAAAACCAAACCATCTACACCATTGCTAGAATATTCAATTATAACATCTGTAGCAACATACAAAGGTTCGTTCATGGTAGCACCTCAATTCTTCTTTTAATATGAGAATAAACATCATTGATGTCATAGCCACCAAGGTAATGGTTAATGATTGTCTCTCTATTACTAAAACCTCTACTACGGGGAGAAATTATTACTATTGGAGCTCCTTGAGCACTTTTGAAGACAGACCGTCTTGAATTATCAAATGCCTCCCAAGTCTCATTGCTAAACTGCTGGGCGGAGTACTTTTCATAAACAGATTTTCCTTCAAAGTCAAGAGGGAAAAAATCCTGAGTTAATGTTCCTTGTTGAAAATCTGCAATAATCTCCAAAGGACCTTTTCTATTTCTTATTAGCTCAGCATCAATACCGGATCTAACCCAATAATCAATAGGATCTTCTTTAGCATCAGCAAGTTCAGCCATTGGCTTAATAGTACCATCAAATAATGGCTGAGGAATAACCTCATCACCAAATCTTTCATTTATGTAATCAGCAAATTGATAAAGCTCAACTTTAGTAAGATCACCAATTAAAGCATGCACACCAATACTACCAATATCGTGAAAAGTAGCCCAACCTTCAACAATTTCAGTATGGTTACCAGTAGCAACTATTCCAGACTTAAAATGATGATACGCACCAATACCTTGAACTGTTCTCAATACAGCTTGAATACATGCTTTTCCAACAAGGCTCGGTTCTTTTCCAAAAGCATTTTTATGTGACTCAACAACACTCTGGTATGGTTCTTGAGTAGAGTTCCAATGCAGCTTAACACTTAACTTATCAGCAAGATACTGCGCAAAACCTTTTGTAATATCACCATTATCCTCAGTTGGATTGGTTATAAGGACAGTATGATCAGCACCCATTGCATCATAAACAATTGTTGCAACAATAGCACTATCAATACCACCACTTACATGAACTTGAGCGTTTGGAATACCTATAACATCAAAGATTTCCTTTTGCTCAAACACAAGTGCATCATAAATCTCTTGATACTTAGTAAAAGAAGGTAATTTAGCAGCAGATCCTTTACCTGTTAATGGTACATCCACAACACAATAATCTGATTGAAATCTTTCTAATTCTACAAGTGGATTTCCTTCACTGTCAAAAGCAAAACTTCCACCATCATAAATAAGGATATTCTTAACAATATCCCCAACACCAACACCATTAGTCATCACTACAGGAATACCTTTGTTGGCTGCATGACCACCAAACAAATCCCTTCTGATCTCTTGTTTGTCATAGTGAAAGTAAGATTGATTAGGACTAACAATCAAATCTGCACCAAGATCCTTCAGTTCTTGTATTATATCTCTCTCATGATTTTGATGCCAAGCATCTTCACATATAGACACTCCCAGATTGATAGTCTCTCCATTTATTTGTACAGGTATAACCTTTGTTACTTCACCTGATGTAAAGTACTTCCTATCTTCATGATGCTCTCCATTTGCCAGCAATACTTTGTCATAAGTGTCAATAACCTTTCCACCTTGAATAACAGCAGCAGAGTTTGCAATTCGAAGGTCTCCATTGACTTTTTTCCCAAGCTGATCAACAAAGCCAACAATAGCGACCATATCATCAGGTACTTCTTTTGCTATGATTTCCTCAAGCATTGAAATATTGTATTGTACGAAAGATTCTTGCTCAAAAAGAGCTCCGCAACAATAACCTGTAATAGCAGTTTCAGGAAACACCACAATATCTGCATTATCTTCCTTTGCCCATCTAATATTGCGGACTATTTGCTCAGTGTTTCCCACCAAATCTCCGGTTACAGGTTTTGTTTGTGCTAGAGCTACTTTCATTTTATTATTCTCTTAGATACTCGGCAGTTGTAATGTAATTGATACCAACTTGTTGACACATTCTTCTTGCGGCGTCATCTGCACTTTGTTCAGTATCAAAACCAAGTGGTTCATACACAAGATGAGTTGCGGCATCTGCGATTATGTTGATATCAGCTTTTGGGAACATTTGTCTAATCCCACTTCCAGTTTGATATACACAAATACCCATGACAACTCCTGTGATATCAAACGATAATTCTTCACCCTGTCCATACATCTCTTTGAGTAAAGTAAAAACATTCATCTCAGCAGAAGGTACACCCGAAACTTCACCTAAGAAATCAGTTGCTTGCGTGGCTGAGCCATTAAACATGTGCTTTGCATTTATCACATACTCAATTTTGCCTTCCAAGAAATCCTCTGGATCTAATCTTTGAACACCAAAAGTATCCTCAACATCTTCAAAAGAAAAGGCAGGTCTTGGCTTACCACCTTCATAATTCTGAAAAAACACATGTCTTGGAACAATTAAGCCAGAACTTTTTCCTTGAACTGATTGGAGTAATTTATCTGTCAATTGTGGACTTGTTGTCTGTCCAGGTTGCACATCCAATTCTTCTAAATTATATTCATCACCTTTAACAAGATTATGCGCAGGGTATAATCCTCCATTTGAAATGAACTCTGAGCTATCCCTTGGATGAACATCAGTTAAGAATAAAGTAAGATCAGCTCTTTCATTTATTCTAACTGCATTATTTTTCTGCTCTTCTGTTGTTCCACAATAAAAACTCCCATTTTCATCAACGAAACTTTTTCCCCAATCAACTAACACATTTATTGTTTTCATTTTTCCTCACCTTTATATATTGTATATTTTACACTATTTAAGTTAAAAAGTTTTAACCCATGGTTTTCTGTTTTGATATTTCTCAAACAGTTCAGTTTTTATTTCATCAAGACCAAAAGAGTGATCTATATCATACTTCTTTGTAACTTGTAGTTGTTTTAATTCAGAAGGCAGCATGCAAACACTATCAAGGGCATAATTCCTAATCTCATTCAAATCCCTTTTCTGAACAACTCTTTCTCCGCCCTCTACCATTAACTCAAGTAAAGATTCACCTTCTACAAATTCATCTTCAAGCGCAATAACATCTTTGTGCATGTGATCATCTTGATAAAATCTATACACCTGTTTTTTTCCAGGCAAAGTAACTTTACCTGGAGAAAGTTTCATCTTTGGACCTTGCTCATCTTCAACTAATTTGTAAACACCAGAAATCGCTGAAACTGGTTTTGCAGTAATCATCTCAGTTCCAACACCATAACCATCCATTGGACAACCTGCATCCACAAAATCAGCAATCTTGTACTCATTTAGATCACTGCTAACAAAAACATCAACATATTCAAGATCTTCACTATTTAGAATTGCCCTAACTCTTTCAGAGAGATAGGCAAGATCACCTGAATCAAGCCTAACAGCTTTCAACCTATGACCTTGCTCTTCCATCTCTCTTGCTACAATGGCAGCTTTTCTTGCTCCTTCAAGAGTATTATATGTATCAATCAACAAAACACAATCATCAGGAAATGTTTTTGCATAAGCTCTAAATGCATCAATCTCATCTTCATAACTCATAATATAACTATGGGCTTGAGTTCCACTAATTGGAATACCATACTCCATACCAGCTTTAACATTACTTGTTGCAACTGCTCCTCCAATATAGGTAGCTCTTGCACCTTTAACAGCTGCATCCTCTTCCTGAGCTCTTCGAAGTCCAAACTCAACAACAGCTGCTCCCTCAGCAGCATTAACAACCCTACTGGTTTTTGAAGCAATCATTGTCTGAAAATTTATCATATTAAGAAGAGCAGTTTCTAGGAACTGAGCCTCTGTTCTTGAAGCAGTAACCCTCATAATTGGTTCATTAGGAAAAACAACTGTACCTTCTTTTACAGAATAAATTTCTCCTTCAAACCTGAAATCATCTAAAAAGTCTAAAAACTCCTCATCAAACAAATTCTGTTCTCTCAAATAATCAATATCCTTATCTGAAAAATCAATAGAAGTTGCATAATCAATTGCATCTTCAATTCCAGCAGCAATAAAATAACCCCAATCTTCTGGCAGCTTTCTAATAAACAAATCAAAAGTTGCAGTATCATCTTTTAAGTCATCAACATAGGCAGCCATCATTGTCAGCTGGTACAAATCCGTTAGCATTGTTTTACTCATCTTTATCACTTATTGTATTATTCACACTTAGTATAACCAAAAAAATATCCAGTCATTTTTTGACTGGATCATATATAATCTGGTTACCTTAGTGTATAGAGTACACTAATAACTATAAATATTTTTCGGTGTTTTAGTACATATTTTCAGAAAATGCGAGTAACTTTATGCTTAGCTGGACCTTCCATTGGTTTGTTTTCTACAACAAAATATAATGGAACACTCTCTAAATCCTCTGATTGGAGATGGTCCCTAACCTGTCCCCTAATAAACCTCTTTAATTTCCTTTTGTGAGTATTTACTGTTCTATCAATAGACCATTCTTCTCCTCTTTCTATAGGTAATGAAGATTTAATATTAGGATCCATCCTATTATATGAGACCTCTGCCAGAAATGTTGGTGTATTCTTAGAAGTATCTGGATTAGCAAGACGGTTTTGAATGTATGTCTCTAATCCATATTGTGTGTTGATAGAAAGTTTATGACTATTTATCCTTTTATCCCAAGAGGTTAATAAACCATCCTCGAGCTGTAGAAGGGGCCAAATACCTGTTAAATCTGGATCACATACTAAGTACATTCTGGTTCTGAATGTATCACTTGGATTCATTTTAACTAAAATAAGTCTTTTTAGTATATAAATATTTCTATTTTCACCACTTGAAAGTGATGTTTAATCGCAATATTTATATATTGATAATTGTTTCAACATTATAAAGGTAGTAATATGAATATAACTCAATTAGCCTCATTCGGATTAATGCTTGGTGGTTTGAGATCTGCTACTAGAAGATCCAGATCAAGCTATGCATTAAGTTCTAGAAGAAGAGAAAAACAAAAGCCTGCTGAACCTGTTGACAGATCAGATATTGTTAAGGATCCAAACATGGTATATCATGAATATGAAGGAATTATATCTCCTAAGATTTTTTTATCTTATCTTAAGTTTTTTGAAAGTGAATTAATTGAACAATTCTCTAATGAACCAGTATCATATGAAATAGGATATTTCTTAAGAAATAGAAAACAAACAGAGCAGTTTATGATGGATGGAGACACAAAAGCTGTTATTAAACCAGGTTCAATTGATGATTTATTTGGAGAGACATTCCAAGCAAACAGAGCTAATTGGTTAATTGATGATTTCAAAATAGTTTATCAAGTGCAAGAACAAGATGTTACTGTAACTGTTGAATATGATGCAGAAACAGACCTAGCAGATGAATTACACATTACTGTTGAAGGTGATAATGACTTTGCTGAGTCACTCAGAAAAAAGTTAAAGGACACTGATTTTCAACTTAAAGGTTTGCCTTCACCTAAGGAAGGTACGATTATGATTGATGACTGGTATGGAGAATACAACTCTCCATTCTATTAATAATCATTATAAAAACACATGCACCTTTTCCTTAATACTACAATACTTCTTATCTTTAAAATAATATAATAATGCAGGTCTATGAGCACCATCCTGATAATACTGATTAGTTTTATTTAAAAGCTCAAGCTTTCTAATCCTTTTTCTAAAGTTTCTTTTATCAAGCTCTTTATCCAAAATGGTCTCATAAAGTTGCTGTAATTGGGTTAATGTAAATCTCTTTGGGAGAATCTGAAAAGCAATATTAGTTGTCTGTATCTCAAACTTTAATTCATCAAGAGCATCGTTAATAATTTTCCTATGGTCAAAGGCTAAATTTGGAAGAGTATCAATGTCAAACCACTTTGCCTGTTTTGCATCTGTTGAAGCAACTAACTCATAATTTGGATTAACCAGAGCAATAAAAGCATTTGAAATTACTCTACCTCTTGGATCTCTACCAATGGTTCCATAAGTGCCAAGCTGCTTTAAAAAAACATCCTTAACACCAGTCTCCTCTTCAAGCTCTCTTTTAACAGCATCTTCAAGTTCTTCATCTGCATTAACAAAACCACCAGGTAATGCAAATTTATTCTTAAATGGATTATTTTTTCTTTGAACCAACAGAATCTTAAGACTGTCATTTAAGACTGTAAACACCACAGCATCCACTGTATTACTAATTTGACTGCTCATTTCAATAGTGTACAACATACACAATATATAAATGTTCTGCTAAGAAACCTTTATAAATAAGTGAACTAAATAGCATATTATGTTGGACTGGAATGGAGTATATAATGCATTAATTAGTAATGGTCATGGTAATAAACTAAATGAAGCGGCCATTATCTTGGGAATATTTGTATTCATTGCAGTTTTCATAAATGTGTTCTTCTATAAATTGTTCAGATTACTAACTAAACTAACAAAATCAGAACTTGATGATAAACTCAGAAAAGTTTTAAGAACACCAATATTCTTTACAATAATCAACATTGGTTTTCTAGTTGCATACAATCATTCTGGACTATACCCAGATAATTCAGTCATGATTGCGAATCTCTTTTACTCTTTATTCATATTAATCTGGTTACTAACAACATTTAAAATAATCAAAACCACTTTAGATTATTATGGTGAGCACACGAAAAAATTCAAGATGGGTGGTTTGTCAAAAGAAATGCTTCCATTTTTTGAAAAAATCCTTGGTGCAGGGTTTATTGTAATTGCCATGTTTTTTCTTATGAAGATTTGGAAATTAGATATAAGTCCATTGATCGCATCTGCTGGAGTTGCAGGAATTGCTTTGGCATTTGCAGCCAAAGACACAATTGCAAATGTTTTTGGCGGTGTATTTATATTCTTTGATAAAACATATGAAATCGGAAGTTATGTGTTAATTGATGACAGATATCGGGGCGAAGTAGTAGACATGGGACTTAGAACCACAAAAATAAAAACAAGGGACGATATTGAACTTACGATCCCAAACAGTATAATGGCTAATTCTGTTGTTGTAAATGAAAGTGGTGGACACAAAGGAATGCTAAGAGTAAGAATGAAACTGGGAATCCAATATGGTGAAGACATAAAAAAAATGGAAAAAACTCTGAGACAAATAGCCGCAAAAGCAGATTGGGTTGAAGAAAATCCAGAACCCAGATTAAGATTTAGAAATATGGGTGAATCTGCACTTGAATTTGAATTTTTATTTTGGGTAAAAAAACCAGAGCTAAGAGGACGAGCACTATCCGAAATGAACCATTTAGTATATGATGCTTTTAGAAAAAAGAAAATAAAATTTGGATATGTTTCAGATTTTCATGTAGATATTCATAAGACCAAATAAAATTAGATAATTAATTAAATTCTCCAAGAACCGGTAGCGTTTTCTCTTGAACAAACAAAATATTCTGATTTGGCTTTAACCATTGATTCAAAAGTTTTTGCAGCTACCTTTGGAGTGTTATTGTGACCAGACAAATGACCTAAAAAAATATAATCTAAATTTCTCCCTTTACTTTCGAGCAAGGTACAGGCATCAAAATTACTCAAATGACCATGATCAGAAAGAATGTGTTGTTTAAGGGGATAAGGGTATGGTCCATTAACAAGCATATCTACATCATGATTTGATTCTAGTAAAACCATTTTTAATTTGGGTATTGATTTCTTCATTTCTGTTGTCACCATTCCAGTATCTGTAAACAAACCAAACTTGTCAATCACAAAACCAGATGAAGGAACAGCATGTGAAGTTTTTACAGGTTTAACCTGAATTCCTTTAATACCAAAGCTTTTGTTTAAAGAGAAATACTTAACTTCAATTTTACCAAGATTTCTTGAATGTTCAATAGTATCTCTGGTTGAATAAATTGGAATATCATAACGCCTGTGCACCACACCAGCTCCACGAACATGATCACTATGTGCATGTGTTAAAACAAGAGCATCAACATTCTCAAGGCTTCTACCAAGAGAATTCATTCTCTTTTCTAGCTCTCTACCGCTCTTACCAGCATCAATAAGAATTGACACACCTTTTTTTTCCACAAGACAACAATTCCCATTACTACCTGAAGCAATCACTGACACTTCCATTAAATTATCCTCTTTTTACAATCTAAAGATTTTATAAACTTTTGAAAAGCTCTTCCACTTATTTCTAATGTTTCAGTATTTATATTTGGATGAAAACTAACAAAATCAGAATGCCATACCTTTTTATCAATTAAGACCTCTGTTCTCTTGTCCTTATCAAAAATCAAACCAAAGGGACTAACAGCACCAGAAGTTGTATTTAGAATGTGATTTAGATCTTCATCATTCGCAAATTTCAATTTCTCATTAACTATCATCCCAAGCTCCCTTAGATCAGCTTTTTTATCTTCTGGAATAATCACAAGATAAAACCTTCTTGATTTCTTATCTTTTAAAAACAAATTCTTTGAATGCACACCCTTAATTTCTTTTAGATGATCATGTTGCTTAACATCCTCACATGTAAAAACAGGAGGATGTTCAAATTTCTTAAATTCTATTGCATGCTTTGTTAAGAAATCCTTAACCTCTTTCATCAGGATTAAAATGAGTTTATCACTTTAATATCTTTCCATAGAATTAACTAACAGTAAATTTAAACCGATACCTATCTTTACCAACACGTTTGGGTTTAGTTATAATAAATTCCCCAATCTCTTTTGTGTTCTGAACATGAGGATCTCTACAAGGCCTTTTATCAAAACCAACAATCTCAACAATTCTAACCTCTTGAACAGAATCTGGAATACTTTTCAAAGAAATCTCATTCTCTGCTTCAGATCTAGATTTTGTTTTAATGATAACATTAAGATTCTTTTTAGTAATATCATTTAGTTTGTCTTGGTAATCTCTAAGGTCATTTTCTCTTAAATCACTTTCACAATTAACATCAATTTCTCCATAATCTTCATAGAATCTGGCCATAACAAACTGGCAATCATACTCATCTTCTAAAATTTTAGCTAGAATATGTTCTCCTGTTTGAAGGCGTCCTGAGGATTTCATAAACAATGCTATATTTGTCTAGAATATATAAAATTAATTGTTAGAAAAACTAAGGTCTAAGCTCTTCTGGAAATTCAGCTGAACCCCATGGAACATATCTTACTTCACCAGCCATAAGTGGTCCTGGTTGAAGTGCATTTATTGCATCTTCATATTCTGTAGGAGTCATACAATCAATTCCTGAAATCCCCAAAAGTGCTCCTGCGTTAGAACCGTAAGGTATTCTTATTTCAATTGCAGAATCTCCCACTACCCAGCATTGATCACCAAAGTATTGATTTCCAATATCAACAACCTGTTTAATAATTTCAGGTGTTGCATGAGATGCTATGTCAAACAATTCATTTGGTGAAATATATATTTCAGGAACTAAAGTTTTTTCACCTGGAAAACCATCTAATTCACCATTATCATTAAGATCCATTAGACAAACAAATCCATATCCTTCAACTTTACTAAAAGGAGGATAATCTTTGCCGCACATTCTGGTTAAGTATCCTGTAAGATCTAAAAATTGATCATCTGTAAAATCATGTTCCCACCATTCATTCATATAATGTTCCCACCATTGTTGGCCATTTTCAGTTAATGGCACTACAAAAACATTATGTTTTGTACTCCAAGGGTCTGTTGGAGCAATAAAAGGAGGTTCGTTTTCTCCATGTAATTCTTCCTGTATACCATTTTCAAAAACATTTGTAGTTTCAATTACTTGATCTGGAGGAGCTGCATATGCTGAACTTGCTATTGCAATAATAGTTGTAAATAGCAATGCTCTTTTTATGGCAGAATAATTATTTGTCATATACTTGAGCAAGAATCGCCAATATATAAATCTTTCTATTTTTTAACTACTTTCAAGTGATAATCAATCATTAGAAACCCTATACTCCTCCCAACTAACATTCCCTTGCTTAATGGCATCCCTAAGCTTTCTCTCAACAGTTGATAATTGAGATTTACCACTCTTAACTTCAACAAAAACAACCTCCTGGGGCTCTCTACTATCAAGACCCTTAAAAACAACAAAATCAATAGGTTTTCCAATAAACCTCACTTCTGTGGGAGAATACTTAAAACCAGGCATATATGGAGCCAATTGCTCTGAAAATGAGCCAGTTAGAGCAGCTCTAGAGCGCTTAATTGCATCTTTTCGAATGCCATCAGTTTTTTGCTTCCATTTTCTAGCCTCAATAAGCTTACCCACAAAAAAGCCGATAAACAAGAATAGTGTAAGCAATAAAATTACGATCACAAGCTCTGCAAAGATCATAAAGAAATAAAAGAAAAAGAATTAATAAATATTTCTAGACAAATGAACCCATCTGTCCCATGAAAAATATGGCTGCAATCAATCCCATTATGATCCCAACAAAAAATCCAACTGCAAACATCAGACCCATCCAAACAGCACCCACTTTAAGTGAATCATTCCATTCAAGTTTTAATAATAATTTTGGAAGAGTAAGGTACAGTGCAACACTTGTTAGGAAACTTATTGCTATCATCACACCTGCGACAGTATCATTTTGAGTTGCAGGTCCAACTAATCCCAAACCATAACTTGCTAAGCCAACAATTGATGATGGTAACAAAGCACTCACAAAAGAAATCTCCTTTTTAAAAATTTTCCCAGCTAAAAACAACATTAAAGCTCCAAGTGGAATAGTTAAAACAAGTCCAATTAACCCATAAAGTGCTTGTGCTCCAAAAGATAATAATCCCATAGCCATAATATTCACCTCTTTGATTCACAATCAGAAATTAGAGTATAAATATGTTGTTAAAATATAATGAAAACAAGAAACAATTAAATTGAGATTTATACTTGTTCTTTAGCAATACGTTCTGTTAAGCCGCATTGTGCATAAAACTCCTGTGTTTTCTGAACAATACCTTCTACAGTTAAGTCTTTGACACCTTCATCTAATCTAATAAAGAAGAATCTTTTTGGATCTTGATCTGGTTTTTCATAGATATCAACTTGAACTGAGCCAAGTCTAGTAATTATTACTCCAAATTCAAGTTGATTATATGGTTTTTCAACTGTAGTAGCATAATCTGCAAGCTCTCTGGTCATTATTACAGTTGCACCCACAATATCAGTAACATAATTGTTCTCATCAGGATTTTTCATTTTAACCATCAACTATAAGATTTAATTAGAATAT